>NZ_JAOEDV010000160.1:0-704 GCF_029837545.1 Stenotrophomonas sp. GD04024
CTGGCCACCCAGGGCTGGGGCAACGTGCATGCCAGCGAAGGCCTGCTGCTGTCGGCCAGCCTGCAGGAGCGCGCCGCATCCACGGTGATGGACAACGCCAGCGTGGTGGCGCAGCTCAAAGGCGCCGAACGCAGCCTGGAACAGATGCAGCAGACCCTGGCCGAGCAGCAGGTGCCGGGCCTGGCCGAGTACCAGCGCACCCAGCAGCTGCGCGAGCAGATCGACCCGAAGGCGCAGGGCCGCTACACCGGCGACGTGAACGGGCAGAGCGCGATGAAGCCCGGCAGCGACGGCCGCAGCCCTGGCGAGCGGCCGGTGGAACGGCTGGGCACGCCGCTGCTGGTGGCCGAAGCGCCGCACCACGTGGCCTGGACCACCGCGGCCAGCGCCGTGGCCTATGCCGGGCAGAACCTGCAGATGACCGTGCAGCAGGACCTGCACGTCAGCGCCGGCGAGACCCTCGCCACCGTGTCCGGCGAGCACGTCTCGCTGTTCGCGCAGAGCGGCCCGCTGCGGGTGATCGCCGCGCAGGGGCCGGTCAGCCTGCAGGCCAACGATGGCGAGCTGGAGCTGCTGAGCGACCAGGCATTGACCATCACCGCCACCGACGAGCGCATCGACGTGCTGGCGCAGACCAAGGTGGTGCTGCAGGCCGGCAGCAGTGCGATCACGCTGGAGGGCGGCAACATCACCTTCAGCTGCCC
>NZ_JAOEDV010000161.1:0-625 GCF_029837545.1 Stenotrophomonas sp. GD04024
CGCATGGCCGAAGGGCCGTCTGGCCGTGGTGTGGGCCGCCGATGAGCAGCCGCTCTCGGGTGTGGTCAACATGGCCACGATCAAGAAGGGGCAGTTCCAGGTCGAGTACACGCTGGCCAACGGCGCCGACGGCATCGAGTACAGCTACCTGGACCGTGCCACGTGGGAGGCAAAGACCCTGCGCGTGCCTGCGCCAGGCGTGACGACCATGCTCAACCCGGCACAGGTGACCGGCGAGGGCGTCACCAGCGAGGCGCATGCCGCCATGCTGGCCCGGTGGCATCTGGCGCAGAGCCTGTACCAGTACAAGTCGATCAGCTACAGCACCGATATCGAGCACCTGGCCTACGGCCGCATGTCGGTGCTGGCGCTGCAGCACGACCTGACGCAATGGGGCTTTGGCGGCCAGGTGCTGTCCGCATCGATGGGGCCGGGGCGAGTCGTGACGCTGCAGCTCGACGTGCCGGTGCCTGCGCCCGCGCAGGGCAGCGCCTACATCGGCCTGCGCATCCCAGGCGAGCGGGTGTACCGCGTCCTGCGGGTCGTGCCCTTCACCGGTGAGAGCGACCGGCTGCAGCTGGCCGAGCCCTGGCCGACCGATGCCGAGCTGCCGGGCAACAGCGAT
>NZ_JAOEDV010000162.1:0-625 GCF_029837545.1 Stenotrophomonas sp. GD04024
GTCGGTGTTGCCCGGCAGCTCGGCATCGGTCGGCCAAGGCTCGGCCAGCTGCAGCTGGTCGCTCTCACCGGTGAAGGGCACGACCCGCAGGACGCGGTACACCCGCTCGCCCGGGATACGCAGGCCGATGTAGGCGCTGCGCTGCGCAGGCGCAGGCACCTGCACGTCGAGCTGCAGCGTCACGACTCGCCCCGGCCCCATCGATGCGGACAGGACCTGGCCGCCGAAGCCCCATTGCGTCAGGTCGTGCTGCAGCGCCAGCACCGACATGCGGCCGTAGGCCAGGTGCTCGATATCGGTGCTGTAGCTGATCGACTTGTACTGGTACAGGCTTTGCGCCAGATGCCACCGGGCCAGCATCGCGGCGTGCGCCTCGCTGGTGACGCCCTCGCCGGTCACCTGTGCCGGGTTGAGCATGGTAGTCACGCCTGGCGCAGGCACGCGCAGGGTCTTTGCCTCCCACGTGGCACGGTCCAGGTAGCTGTACTCGATGCCATCGGCGCCGTTGGCCAGGGTGTACTCGACCTGGAACTGCCCCTTCTTGATCGTGGCCATGTTGACCACGCCCGACAGCGGCTGCTCATCGGCGGCCCACACCACGGCCAGACGGCCCTTCGGCCATGCA
>NZ_JAOEDV010000017.1:0-78862 GCF_029837545.1 Stenotrophomonas sp. GD04024
GCCTACGGCCGGAACCTTATTTGACGCGTGCGGAGTATTCGCCCGAACGGGTATCAACCTTGATGATTTCGTCCTGGTTGACGAACAGCGGCACGCGGACCACGGCGCCGGTTTCCAGGGTGGCCGGCTTGCCGCCGCCGCCCGAGGTGTCGCCACGGACGCCCGGATCGGTTTCGGTGATCTTCAGTTCGACGAAGTTCGGCGGCTGCACGAAGATCGGCTCGCCGTTCCACAGGGTCACCACGCAGGACTCTTCGCCCTTCAGCCACTTCTCGGCGCCGCCCATGCCGGCCTTGGTGGCCTGGACCTGCTCGAAGGATTCCGGGTCCATGAAGTGCCAGTACTCGCCGTCGCTGTACATGAAGTTCATGTCGGTATCGACGACGTCGGCTGCATCCAGCGAGTCGGTCGACTTCATGGTCACTTCCTGGGTACGGCCGTCCTTGATCAGGCGGTACTTCACGCGGGTGAAGGCCTGGCCCTTGCCCGGCTTGACGTATTCGGTGTCGATGATGACAGCCGGTTGGTTGTTGACCAGGATCTTCATCCCGTTCTTGACGTCGTTCATGCCGTAGCTGGCCATGCGTAAACTCCTGAGTGGCAAAAACGCCGCGGGTGCGGCGAGCCGTTAGAATGGAAAGCCCACCGGATGCCGGTGGGCGACTGTTTTTCTGCCCCCATGATAACCGCAGGCCCCCTCTCCATGCAGCTTTCCGCCTTCCCCCGGCCCCAGTCGCCAGGCGCGCCCGCGCGCTGGCAGCAGCTCTGGCGCCAGGCGCTGCGTGACCCGCACGTCCTGCTGGCCCGGCTGCAGCTGGACCCGGCCGCGCTGGGCGTCTCGGAAGCGGCCATCGCCCAGTTCGCGCTGCGCGTACCCGAGGGCTTCGTGGCCCGCATGCGCACGGGCGACGCCGCCGACCCGCTGCTGCGCCAGGTGCTGCCGATCGACGAGGAAATGCGCCCGGCGCCCGGGTTCAGCTTCGATGCGGTGGGGGATGGTGCGGCCAAAAAGGCCACCGGGGTCATCCAGAAGTACCGCGGCCGCGCCCTGCTGGTCGCCACCGGCAGCTGCGCGATCAATTGCCGCTACTGCTTCCGCCGCCACTTCGACTACGGCGCGGAGAATGCGGCCAAGGGCGGCTGGCAGGAAGCGGTCGCCGCCATCGCGGCCGATCCGGACATCGACGAGGTGATCCTGTCCGGCGGCGACCCGTTGTCACTGGCCACGCACAAGCTGGTCGAACTGACCGACGCACTGCGCGCGATCCCGCACATCCGCCGCCTGCGCATCCACAGCCGCCTGCCGATCGTGCTGCCCGAACGCGTGGACGAGGAACTGCTGGCCTGGCTGGGCAGCCTGCCGTGGCCGCTGGCGATCGTGGTCCACGCCAACCATGCCAATGAATTCGATGCCAGCGTGGACGCGGCGATGGCGCGCCTGCGCGGTACCGGTGCGCAGCTGCTGAACCAGGCGGTGCTGCTGCGCGGGGTCAACGACAGCGTGCAGGCCCTGCAGGACCTCAGCGAGCGCAGCTTCGCCGCCGGCGTGCTGCCTTATTACCTGCACCAGCTGGACAAGGTGGAAGGCGTGGCCCACTTCGAAGTGGACGATACCCAGGCCAAGGCGCTGATTGCCGGCCTCACCGCACGCCTGTCCGGTTACCTGATCCCGAAGCTGGTGCGCGAACTGCCTGGCGATCCGAGCAAGCGCCCGGTGTAAGAGCACTACCGGGGTCAGATCCCTTTTCCCGCGGGAAAGGGATCTGACCCCCGCACAACGTCAATCTGTCAGACGCCCGACTCGATCATCCGCACCACTTCGGTGGCGGTCACCGGGTGGCTCAGCCAGTAGCCCTGGCCGAGGTCGCAGCCACGCTGGGCCAGCAGCTCGAACTGCGCCTGCTGCTCGATGCCCTCGGCAACCACGGTGATGCCCAGCGCGTGGGCCATCGCGATGATCGCGGTGGTCAGTGCCAGGTCGTCGGGATCACGCTGCATGTCGGCCACGAAGCTCTTGTCGATCTTCACCCCGTCCACCGGCACCTGGCGCAGATGGCTGAGCCCGGAGAAGCCGGTGCCGAAATCATCCAGCCAGACCTTCACGCCCGTCCTGTGCAGCTTGTCCAGCAGCTGCGCGGCGACCATTTCATCGCCGATCACCGCGGTCTCGGTCAGTTCCAGGTGCAGGCGCGACGCCGGCAGCCCGGACTCATGCAGGCACTGTGCGACCAGCGCCGGCAGTTCGCCGCCCCGCAGCTGCCGCGGCGACACGTTGACCGACACGAACAGGTCGTCCCCGGCCACCCCGCGTGGCCACTGCGCAGCCTCCATGCAGGCAGCGCGCAATACCTTCGGGCCGATGATCTCGATCAGCCCGCTCTGCTCGGCCACCTCGATGAATACCGATGGCGGGATCGTGCCCAGGGTCGGATGCTGCCAGCGCAGCAGCACCTCGACACCGACCATGCGGCGGTCGCGCATGCGGAAGATCGGCTGGTAGGCCAGGCGCAGTTCGCCGCGCTCCCAGGCCCCGCGCAGTTCCTGCTCCATGTGCACGCGGCGCTCGACCGCATGGTCCATCGCCCGGCTGTAGTAGCGGTAGCAGTTCTTGCCGGCCATCTTCGCCTGGTACATGGCGATGTCACCGTTCTTCAGCAGCGTGGTCGCATCCGCCGCATCGTCCGGGAACAGGGTCACGCCGATGGACGTGCCAAGGAACAGCTCCCGGCCCTGCACCACCAGCGGCTTGCCCAGTTCGCGCACCAGCACTTCGGCCAGCAGCCGCGCGTTGGCAGCAACGTCACCGTCACCAACCAGGATCACGAATTCGTCGCCACCAAAGCGCGCCAGCAGGGCCTCGTCGCCACCGGCTTCGGTCACCGCGCGGCCGATGCGCTGCGCGAACTGCAGCAATGCTTCATCGCCAGCTTCATGACCGAGGGTGTCGTTGACCCGTTTGAAATCATCGATGTCGGCGAACAGCAGGCCCAGCCGGTGGTTGGACGCGCGCGCGGCCATCAACCGATGGTCAAGCGCCTCGCGGAAGGCCAGTCGATTGGTCAATCCGGTCAGCGCGTCGGTGTAGGCCATGTGCCGCACTTCGCGGTCATGGCGGGCGATCGCATCGCGCATGCGGGCAAAGCCACGCACCAGTTCGCCCACTTCGTCATCGCGGGTGTTCTCCGCCAACGGCGTCTGGTAGTCACCGGCCTCGATGCGGCGGGCGGCCGCGGCCAGATCACGGATCGGCGCGACCAGGGTCCGCTGCACGTACAGGATCACCACTACGCCGATCACCACCAGCAGGCCCAGCATCAGCAGTAGCCAGCCCAGATGACGGCTGCCGGCCTGCTGCAGGCGTTCGCCAAGGGTGGCATTGGCGGCCTGCTCGCGCTGCTGCACTTCGTCCAGCGCCATGCCGACGCGGACTCCGCCGATGCGCTGGTTGCCGATCATGATCGGCATCGTGTTGTCGAGCACCTTGGGCGATTCCTGCACCACCAGTGCCTGTGCGGCAGCAGCCTTGGGCGCCAGCGGGTCGGCCATCTGCTGGCCGAAGCCGGCGACCTCGATCGAGCCGTCGTGCACCAACCGCCCACGTTCGTCGAACACCAGCACATAGCGCACCACCGGCTGCCGCGCGGTACCGCGCACCAGTGCGCCGACCTGGTCCAGGTCGCGGTAGTACAACGGGTTGGCCAGCGAGTCGGACAACTCTCGCGCCATCGCCTCGCCGCGGCTGCGCACGCTGCGGTCGAACAGTTCGTGGATGACACCGCCACTGAGGCTGCGCACCTCGCCCTGCATCGCCGTCTGGCGCCCCAGCAGCACTGCCAGGATCGCGACCACCACGACCATTGCCCCGCCCATCGCCAGCAGGAACCGGGCCTGCATTCCCGAGCCAAGCCACTTCATTCCACTTCCATCCGCACGCGCGTCAATCCTTGTTTCAATTCATCCAACCGCTGCTGCGCATGCGCATCGACACGGTGGAAACCGGAAGTGCCAAAAAACCGATGCAACGCTCCCTGTGCCCGCGGGTCGCTGGCCGCCTGCAGCAGCACTTCCTGCAGGCGATCGCGCACGCGCGGATCAAGGTCGGAGCGGACCATCTCCACCGCACGCGGGTACGGCTCGGTGCGCAGCAGCTCGCGGAAGTCGCGCCGGAACGCGGCCGGCACCCGCCGCTCGTCGTTCCAGTCCACGCTGCTCACCGCGCCTACGTCGACCACCCCCTTGTGCACGAACGTCGCGATGTTCAACTCGCTGCGCGCGAACACATACCCCACGCTGTCCCGCCCCGGCATGTCCCAGTCGCCGGCCAGGATCTGCGGCGACAACCCCTCCTGCAGCAAGGTCATCACCGGCACCAGGTAGGCGCTGGTGGACGCCGTGTTCTGCAGCGCCAGGCGATGCCCAGGCAGGTCCCGCATGCGCTGGATCGGGCTGTCGTTGCGCACGAAAAACACTGTCTGGTACTCGCGCACGCCATTGCGTTCGGTCAGCAGCAAGGGCCTTGCGCCGCTGCGCTGGCCCAGCGCCACCGCCGTGCCCGCCGTTTCCGTGACCCAGTCGACCCGCCCCCGCCGCAGATAGCTGGCCATCTGCTGCGGATCGCGTGCCATCAGGATCCTCCCCTCCCTGATGCCGACGTCGTGCATGCGGGCCACCACATAATCCAGCAGGGGCTGCAGCTGCTCGTAATGGGCCTTGGGATCATCGCTGATCCGGCCCAGCACCAGCACCGGGTCCGGCGCTGCACGCACCGTCCCGGCCAGCAGGACCATGGCCAGGCTCAGCAGTCCCCCCTGCATTGCCTTTCGCAGACCCGACACAGGCTTCATCCCCCCTGGGTATCTGAACAGACTCCCCGAAAAAATGAGAACGTCGTCAGCTGTGCTTGCTGCCCGCCTGCGCCAGTCGCGCCATGCGCTGGGTGTCGGCGAGGATGCCGCGCAGCAGGCGCACTTCCTGCTCACTCGGCTCGCTGCGCAGGAACAGGCGGCGCAGCTTGCGCATTGCCGATTCCGGGGCGCGGCCCTTGTGGAAATCGATCTCGTCCAGGGTGTCGCCAAGCTGGGCGAAGAAGCTCTCCATCTGCTCATGGCTGGCCACCTGCTCGCGGAAGCCCGGCTCTGCCGCGGCCGCCGGCTGTGCGCCCAGCAGCTGCATGCGCGTTTCATAGGCCAGCACCTGCACGGCCGCGGCCAGGTTGAGCGAGCTGAACTCCGGATCGGACGGGATGTGCACCGCGGCGTGGCAGAGCTGCAGTTCCTCGTTGGTCAGGCCGGTGCGCTCGCGGCCGAACACCAGCGCCACTTCGGCGCCCTCGCTTGCCTTGGCCACCGCACGCGCAGCGGCGTCGGCCGGAAGGTACTCCTCCAGCTGGACCCGTCGGGCACGGGCGGTGCAGCCGAGCACCAGCCGGCAGTCGGCCACCGCCTCGGCCAGGGTGGCCACCACCGGGGCGTCCCCCAGTACGTCTTCGGCACCGGCCGAGCGGCGGAAGGCCTCCTCGTCCAGTGGCTTTTCGGGGGCGACCAGCACCAGCCGGGCCAGGCCCATGGTCTTCAGGGCGCGGGCGGCAGCCCCCATGTTGCCGGGGTGCTGGGTACCGACCAGGACGAATCGGAGGCGGGTGGCGGCAGGAAACTGGGACATGAACAGGGAAAAGGTCGAGCTGGACGATGACCAATGGTAAACTGTGCGGCCGGCCACTGCGCCGGACCTGCTCTTTTCCCCCGCCAGTCCATCTCTTCTGCCTTTCCGGGAGCCCACGCCATGCAGAAACCCGCCGTCACCGTCATGGTCAAGGCCGCCCGCCTCGCCGGCAACGTCCTGTTGCGCAACATCAACAAGCTCGAGGCACTGAACGTCGTGCAGAAGGGCCGGATGGACTACGCCAGCGAAGTGGATGCGGACGCGGAAAAGGTCATCGTCAAGGAACTCAAGCGCGCCTACCCCGAGTACGGCATCTTCGGCGAAGAAGGCGGCGTGCAGGGCGAACGTCGCCAGATGTGGGTCATCGACCCGCTCGATGGCACCAGCAATTACCTGCGCGGCGTGCCGCACTACTGCGTGTCGATCGCGCTGGTCGAGAACGGCGAACCGACCGATGCGGTCATCTTCGACCCGCTGCGCAATGAGCTGTTCACCGCCAGCCGCGGCGCCGGTGCCGTGCTGAACGACCGCCGCATCCGCGTGGCCGACCGCAAGGACCTGGACGGCACCATGATCCACACCGGCTTCGCCCCGCGCGAACGCGCCCGCGCCAGTGCCCAGCTGAAGGCGGTCGACGCCCTGCTGGTGCACGGCGAGGACATCCGCCGCACCGGTTCGGCCGCGCTCGACCTGGCCTACGTGGCCTGCGGCCGTGCCGACGCCTACTTCGAGGCCGGCGTGAAGGCATGGGACATCGCCGCCGGCCTGCTGCTGGTCCGCGAAGCGGGCGGCAAGGTCTGCGACTTCAAGGGCGCGACCCTGGGCCGCATGGACAACCGCGGCCCGGAGACCCACCAGATCGTCGCCGGCAACCTGAAGGTGGCCGAGTCGCTGCAGAAGGTGCTGGTGAACACCGGCTACGCCGCCGAGTTCGACGCGAAGTTCTGATCTGCGCATAGTTGCGGTTCATGGAGACGGCACCTGCGAAGGTGCCGTTTTCGTTTGCGCGCCGGGAGATTCGTTTCCGCGACCGCGGAGGGGTGTCACTTTCTTTGCGCGCAAAGAAAGTAACCAAAGAAACGCTCCGCCAGCCGCGAGCCGTCGCTACGCGCCGGTACCCTGCGCTTCTCGGCGAATCAGGGGACGGCGCCGAACTCGCTGCGCTCAAACACCGGCGCCTCTTCGCCCCTGATTCACCTGCGATGCTCGGCTCGCTCAAGGCGGACTGGAAGGTCAAGATCAACGGCAACGGCATCCACGCATGGCGTGGATCTACTGGGTGCAGCTGTGGCATTTGATCTTGGGTCCGCCTTGAGCGAGCCGAGCACCGCAGGTCCGGCGAGGGCGAAGAGGTGCGGGTGTCTGAGCGCAGCGAGTTCCCGCACCGCCCCTCGACGGACCGAGGAGCGCAGGGTACCGATGCGCAGCATCGGCTCGCGCCCCGGCGGCGTGTTTCTTTGGTTACTTTCTTTGCACGAGCAAAGAAAGTGACACCCCTCCGCGGCCGCGGAAATGACTCTCGTCGGCGCGCAAACAAAAACGCCCGGCGCGAGGCCAGGCGTTCCTGCACTACCGTGAAAGTACGGAGGCTTACGCCACCGTCGACGCCCGCAGCGCGGCGATGCGCTCTTCCAGCGGCGGGTGGCTCATGAACAGCTTCTTCGCCGTCGAACCGGCAATACCGAACGCGGCAATCTGGGTCGGCAGCGTGCTCTGGCCGTGGTTGAGCTGCAGGCGCTCGAGCGCGGCGATCATCTTCTGGCGACCGGCCAGCGAGGCACCGCCGGCGTCGGCGCGGAACTCGCGGTGGCGCGAGAACCACATCGAGATCATGGTGGCGAACAGGCCGAACACCATCTCCAGCACGAACACGATGATGTAGTACGCAAAGCCGCGGCCGCCACCTTCGCGGTTGCCCGACAGCGCGCTGTCGATGATGCCGCCGACCACGCGGGCCAGCACGATCACGAAGGTGTTCAGCACACCCTGCAGCAGCGCCATGGTGATCATGTCACCGTTGGCGACGTGGGCGATCTCGTGGCCCAGCACCGCTTCGGCCTCGTCTTCACTCATGTTGTGCAGCAGGCCGGTGGACACCGCCACCAGCGCGTTGTTGCGGTTGGCACCGGTGGCGAAGGCGTTGATCTCCGGGCCCTCATACACCGCCACTTCGGGCATGCCGATGCCGGCCGCCTTGGCCTGGCGCTCGACGGTGGCCAGCAGCCAACGCTCGGTCTGGTTGCGCGGCTCGGTGATCACCACCGCGCCGGTGGAACGCTTGGCCATCCACTTGGACAGCAGCAGCGAGATGAAGGAACCACCGAAACCGAAGATGCCGGCCATGATCAGCAGGCCGCTCATCTTGCTGGGATCGGTTCCCAACAGCGACATCACGATGCTGGCCAGGATCAGCACGGCAAAGTTCGTGGCCAGGAAGAGGGCTATACGGGTGAACATGGGAAAATCCGGCTCGGAAGGGGTCGATATCGGTCAATTTGCGGTGTGGTCAGCTTGAATTCAAGCGCCAACCTGACCGACGATTCAGCCAGCATGACCTCCCCTATTCCCACCGGGCGTTTCGCGCCCTCGCCGACCGGCCTGCTCCACCCCGGATCCCTGCTCGCCGCGTTCGGCAGCTGGTTGCTCGCCCGCCATCACGGCGGCCTGTGGCGTCTGCGCATCGAAGACGTCGACCCGCCGCGCACCGTACCCGGTGCAGCGGATTCGCAACTGCAGGCACTGGCCGCGTTCGGCCTGGTCCACGATGGTCCGATCCTCTGGCAGAGCACCCGCGGCGGGGCCTACCAGGCCGCACTGGATGTGTTGCTGGCCAGCGACCTGGCCTTCATCTGCCACTGCAGCCGCAGCGAACTGGCCGCCAGTGGCGGCATCCACCATCGCTGCGTCGCGCGGCAGGCTCGACCGGACCCCGCCGTCCGCTTCCGTGTACCGGCCGGCAGCGTCGTGCGGTTCGACGATGGACTGCGCGGCCCGCAGCAGCAGGACGTGCATGCCGAGGTCGGCGACTTCGTGCTGCGCCGTGCCGACGGCTGCTGGGCCTACCAGCTGGCGGTGGTGGTCGACGACGCTGCGCAGGGCGTGACCGAAGTGGTGCGCGGCGCCGACCTGCTCGACTCCACCGCGCGGCAGATCCTGCTGCAGCAGGCACTGGGGCTTGCGGTGCCACGCTACTGGCACCTGCCGCTGCTGCTGGACGCGCCAGGCCACAAACTCTCGAAGTCGCTGGCGGCGCTGCCGGTGGACACCGCGCGCCCGCTGCCGGTGCTGCGCCAGCTCTGGCAGCTGCTCGGCCAGGCACCTGCGGCGCTGGAGCAGGCACACGATCTGTACGCCCTGCTGGCCTCCGCGCAACGGGCCTTCGACCCGGCGCGCCTGCCGCGCACCGACATCCTGCTGCCGCCCGGCGCACTTTCCACGCCGATGTTGCAGAATCCCCCTTCCCCCACCTGATACCCGGACAGCATTCCATGACATCTCGCGTCGCACTGGTCACCGGCGGAACCGGCGGCATCGGTACCGCCATCTGCCAACGACTGGCCGACCAGGGCCACCGGGTCGCCACCAATTACCGCGACGAAGCCAAGGCGCGCGCCTGGCAGCAGGCGATGACCGAGCGCGGTTACACGGTGTCGATCTTCCCCGGCGATGTCTCCGACCCCGGCAGCGCCGAAGCGCTGGTACGCGCGGTCGAGGCCGAGCTGGGCCCGGTCGAGATCCTGGTCAACAACGCCGGCATCACCCGTGACACCACCTTCCATCGCATGCGCGTGGACCAGTGGCACGATGTGATCAATACCAACCTCAATTCGGTGTTCAACGTCACCCGCCCGGTCATCGAGGGCATGCGCCGCCGCGGCTGGGGCCGGGTCATCCAGATCAGCTCGATCAACGGCCTGAAGGGCCAGTACGGCCAGGCCAACTACGCGGCCGCCAAGGCCGGCATGCACGGTTTCACCATCTCGCTGGCCCGCGAGAACGCGGGCTTCGGCATCACCGTCAACACCATTTCGCCCGGTTACGTGGCGACCGACATGGTGATGGCGGTGCCGGAGGACGTGCGCGCCAAGATCATCGCCGACATCCCCACCGGGCGCCTCGGCAAGCCGGAGGAAATCGCCTACGGCGTGTCCTTCCTGGTGGCCGACGAGGCCGCCTGGATTACCGGCAGCAACCTGGATATCAACGGCGGCCACCACATGGGCTGGTAAGCCGCGCAGCGGGCCGTTGCGGCGAACGCCGCCGGCCCCTGCCAAGAGTCATGCTGCGCAGCACGCAAACCCTTGCTGCGCAACATGATCGCCGCCGAAAGCCAAGCCTGGCGGGGGCTGAGGCGGTTGCAACGGCTGCTGCACTGCGCCATGCTGCGCGTCTACTGTGACGAGTACCGCTTCATGGCTGCGACCCGCATCATCAAGAAGTATCCGAACCGCCGTCTCTACGACACCGAGATCTCCAGCTACATCACCATCGAGGACGTGCGCCAGCTGATCCTGGACGGTGAAGACTTCGAAGTCCGCGACGCCAAGAGCGGCGACGACCTCACTCGATCGGTCCTGCTGCAGATCATCGCCGACCAGGAACAGGACGGCGAGCCGATGCTGTCCACCCAGCTGCTGAGCCAGCTGATCCGCTTCTACGGCGATTCCCTGCAGGGCTTCATGGGCAATTACCTGGAGCGCAGCATGCAGGTCTTCCTCGACCAGCAGCAGCAGTTCCGCCAGCAGATGGGCAACCTGCTGGGGCAGACCCCGTGGGCGATGATGAACCAGCTGACCGAGCGCAACCTGGAGCTGTGGCAGGAATTCCAGCGCAGCATGGGCAGCGGTTTCGGTGGCCCGCGCCCGGGCGGCACCGGAACGGGTACCGGCACCGGCACCGGCAACAAGCCCAACGAACCGGGGAGCGGCACCGGCGGCAAGACCCGCCGCTGAGCCATCACCGCGGTGGATACGAAAACGGCGCGCCCTGGGCACGCCGTTTTTCATTGCATGGCGCCCGCAATGCCTCAGCGCTTGGCCCTGCACCCCGCGCACACGCGCTCGACCTTGTAGCCCTTGGCCTTCAGCTTCTCGACCACGCCATCGTTGCCGAGCAGGTGCAGCGTGCCGACCACCACCAGCGTTCCGCCCTGCCCAGACTGCAGGTACGGCAGCAGCTTCGGCACCCATGCGTCATTGCGGCCGGTGTTGATGCGCTGGTAAAGCTGGGGATACTGCTGGCGCATTTCCGCCGCCATCTTGGTCCACAACAGGCGCTCGTCGCCCCGGCGCCAGGCATCGTGCAGCAGGCGCGCCTGCTCATCGCCCTTGCCCGCCTGGTCCAGCGCCTCGGACAGCATCTGCCGCTGTTCCTGCACCGTCATGCCATCGAGCATGCCGATCTGCGTATCGATGTCTTCCAGGCCGGCCGTCTTGCGGCCAGTCTTCTGCGCGCGCTCCATGAAATGGCGATCCAGGCCCAGCGCCGGGTCCAGGCCCAGTTTCTGCATCTGCCCGATCGAAATGCTCAGGCCGACGAACCAGGGCTTCATGCCCTGCATCTGTGCCAGCGGCAGCGCGTTCTGCGCCGCGAACGCCTGCAGCTTCTGCCAGGTGGCCGCATCCAGGTCGCGCTTGAGTTCGCTGCCATCTGTGCGGACCGCCGCCTGCACCATGCGGCTGGCCAGCTGCGGCGACTGCATGTCTTCCGGCGAGAGCTCGAACACGATGCGCTGCGAGGCCTCGAAGGCCTGTTCGACATCCGGCGACAGCGGATAGTCCTGCGGTTTCAGCAGGTGGAACGAACCGAGCAGATAGAGGCGCGAATCGCCTGGACCGGTCACTTTCCACAGCAGCGGCACCGGTGGCTTGGCAGCGGCCGGGTCAACGGCAGGCGCATTGCGCGCCGCAACCAGCGGTGCGACCGCGCAGGCCAGCAGCAGGGTAGCGGCACGGAACAGATCTCTGATCGGCATTTCAGCCTTCTCCTTCAGGCAGGTGGTAGGCCTTCTCGCCCGCTTCCACGCGCAGGTCCAGCCGGTTTTCCGGTGGCGCCAGCGGGCAGGTTGCGTAGGCGGTGAATGCACACGGCGGGTTGTAGGCATGGTTGAAATCGATGCGCACCGTGCCGTCGGCAGCGGGTGCATCGGTGTCCAGGTAGCGGCCGGCCGGATAGCTGCCGCGGCCACTGGTGCGGTCGGCGAAGATCAGGAACAGCGGCTGCCCGGGGGCACCGATCGCTTCCAGACGCCAGTTGCGGCCATCGCGCTGGAACTCGACCGCGCCCGCATTGGGCATCTCGGTGGTCAGGCCGGTGATGTCGACGATCGGCAGCGTCTTGCCCGGCGGGTGCGCGATGAAGCGTGCCTGCACCTGCCAGCCGGGGCCACCCGGCCAGTACTCCAGGCCAGCGAAATCGCGGCGTGCCGGCGCATCGGCGTGCTTGACCCGCAGTGCATCGCGCGGCCCACGGCGGATGATGCTGAGCTGGCCCTTGCCGGCATCGAAAGACAACAGGGTCGGCCGTGCATCCTTGTCGGTGTCGACGCGGATACGACCGCGTACCGGTTGGCCCTCATGGCTGACCTCGGCACCGGCCTCCGGCGTGAACCACCACTGGGTACCCTCACGGCGCAGCAGGCCCAGCTTGCCCGGGCCGACCGCCAGGCGGATGCCGTTGGTGGCGCCGCTGCCGACGAAGTGCGACTTGTTCTGCAGCCAGTGCAGGCCGACCAGCGCCGTCCAGCCATCGGGCCGGGTCAGGTCCTGGTAGCGCGCCACGCGCCATTGCTGCTGCGCGGCGGCAAAGGCCGGATCTTCAGTGACCGTCGGCGCCGGCGGTGTCGCCGGGCTGCAGGCAGCCAACACCATGGCGGCCAGCAGCCCGCCCATTCCCCGATAACGCATCGATGCTCCCCTCAACGTCCGCGCAGGAACCAGCGGTCGATCTCCGCCAGTGAAAAACGGGCCCAGGTCGGCCGGCCATGGTTGCACTGGCCGGACCGCTCGGTGATTTCCATGTCGCGCAACAGCGCGTTCATCTCTGGAACGGTCAGGCGCCGATTGGCGCGCACCGCGCCATGGCAGGCCATGGTCGACAGCAGTTCGTCGCGCGCACTCGCCACGCGCCGGCTCTGGCCGTGTTCGCGCAGGTCGGTCAGCACGTCGCGCAGCAGCCCTTCCGGTTCGGCATGCGCCAGCAGCGCCGGAATGCTGCGCACATGCAGCGATCCCGGGCCGGCACGGGTCACTTCGAAGCCGAGTGCGGCCAGCGTTTCGGCTTCGCTTTCAGCGGTGTCGGCCTCGCGCTCGCCCACGGCAAGGGTGATCGGCACCAGCAGCGGTTGCGACTGCAGGCCGATGCCATCGTGCGCATTCTTCAGGCGCTCGTAGCCGATGCGCTCGTGCGCGGCGTGCATGTCGACCACGATCAGGCCTTCGGCGTTTTCGGCCAGGATGTAGATGCCGTGCAGCTGCGCGATCGCATAGCCCAACGGCGGCACGCCCGCATCGGCGCTGGTCACCGGCAGTCCATTCTCGCTCGGCATCGGCGGCAGCGTCGCCCCGCGTTCGGCACCGGACGGTGCGGCATACAACGCGGCATAGGCGGCCGGGGCGTCGGCCACCTGCAGGCCCAGCGGCTGCTGCGGCCGCCAGCCTGAGAATCCCCCCCCGCCGCCTGAGCCGGAACCCGGCGCAGGACCGCGCACCAGTCCGAATCCAGAAGCGCCGGCGGTGGACGCCATCGGTGTCGTGGCCGCATCCACCGGATGCGCAGGTACGGCACCGATCTCCTGCGCCGACATGCCGGCACGGGTGTCGGCCAGCGCGTCCTTCAGCGTGCGGTAGACGAAATCATGGACCAGCCGCGAATCACGGAAGCGCACCTCGTGCTTGGCCGGATGCACGTTGACGTCGACCCGGGTCGGGTCCAGTTCCAGGAACAGCACGTAGGCCGGTTGGCGACCGTGGTACAGCACGTCGCCATAGGCCATCTTCACCGCATGGGCGACGCTGCGATCGCGCACCGAACGGCCGTTGACGTACAGGTACTGCTGGTCGGCACTGGCACGCGAATAATGCGGCTGCGCGATCCAGCCATGCAGGCGCAGGCCGGCACCGCTGTGGTCCACGCGCACGGCCTGGTTGGCGAAATCTTCGCCCAGCGTTTCGGCCAGCCGCGCATCGGAATACAGATCGCCCGGCTTGTAGCGCCGCGAGGCCTTGCCGTTGTGCGACACGCGCAGTTCCACATCCGGCCGCGCCAGTGCGAGCGAACGCAGCCACTCTTCGATATGGCCCAGTTCGGTGCGCTCGGCGCGCAGGAACTTGCGCCGCGCCGGCACGTTGTAGAACAGTTCGCGCACTTCCACGGTGGTACCCGGTGCATGCGCACGCGGAGTGACTTCACCGATCTTGCCGCCTTCGATCTGCAGCGCGGAACCATGCTCGTCGTGCGCGCGGCGCGAGGCCAGGGTGAAGCGGCTGACCGAGGCGATCGATGGCAGCGCCTCCCCCCGGAAACCGAGCGTGGCCACCGATTCAAGATCATCCAGGTCGGCGATCTTGCTGGTGGCATGGCGCGAGACCGCCAGTGGCAACTGCTCCGGCGCGATGCCGCTGCCGTTGTCGCGGATGCGGATCAGGCGCACACCGCCTTCTTCAAGATCGATGTCGACGCGGCTGGCACCGGCATCGATCGCATTCTCGACCAGTTCCTTGACCACGGATGCAGGACGTTCGACCACTTCGCCAGCGGCGATCTGGTTGATCAGGATGTCCGGCAATGGCCGGATCGGGCGCGGATGGGCAGCAGACGTCATGCAGGGATGATAGCGGAGCGGCCCTGGGTAGAGTCGAGCCATGCTCGACCGGCGGGTTACCGGCAAGGCCCAGTCGAGCGCGGCTCGACTCTACAGAAAGCAGAAACCCGCCTTCGGCGGGTTACTTGCTGCCGCCGGCCATGGTGCCTGCGGCGTCGATCTCGGCCTGGGCGCGGGCCGCGTACAGCGTGCCCGGCGGCGGCTGGCGGCTGAAGAAGGTGTGCACGCCATCGAGCACGGCACCGGCGATCTTGCGCTGGTAGGCCGGGTCGATCAGGCGGCGCTCTTCATCCGGGTTGGAGATGAACGCGGTTTCCACCAGCATCGCCGGCATGTCCGAGGTGCGCAGCACCGCGAAGTTGGCGCGCTCGATGTTCGGCTTGTGGTTGTTGCCGATCCGCTTCAGGCCGCCCAGCACGTGGCCGGCCGCATCCTCGGACGCCTTCATGTAACCGCTCTGGGCCAGGTCCAGCAGCACGTTGGCAAGCGTGCCTTCGGTCTGCTGCAGGCGCACGCCACCGACCAGATCGGCCGCGTTTTCCTTGTCTGCCAGCCAGCGCGCACGCTGCGAGGAAGCCCCCTTGGTCGACAGCACATACACCGACGAACCGGTGGCCGAGCGGTTTTCGGCCGCATCGGCGTGGATCGAGATGAAGATGTCGGCCTTGTTCGCACGCGCCTTCTGCGCACGCATCGGCAGCGGAATGAACACGTCGCTGTCGCGGGTCAGGTAGGCCTTCAGGCCCGGCGTCGCGTTCACCTGGCGCGCCAGCTCGCGTGCCACCGCCAGGGTGACGTCCTTCTCGCGCTTGCCGGTCGGGCCTATCGCACCCGGGTCCTGGCCGCCGTGGCCCGGATCGATGGCCACCACCAGGTGGCGCATGCCAGCCTGCATGCGGATGCGCGAGGCATCGCTGGGCATGGCCGGGCGTGGCGGTTCCACTGGCGTTGGCGCCGGCGCGGGCACCGTGGCCGGCGGCGTGGTCACCACCGCAGCGGTGCGCTGGCCAGCGAGGATCGCGGCCGGTGAAGAGGACGGCGTGCTGCTGGCCGCGGTGCCTGCCGCGGCGACCTGTGCCGGTGCGGTGGACGGTGCCGGCGTCGGCGTGGCCGGGGTCGCTGCAGCGGCGCTGGCCTGCTGCTGCACCTGTGCGGTCAGCAGCGCGGTGGCGCGCGCGGCGTCATTGCGCGACTGCGCGCTCTCGGCCGGAGTCGGCGCGGGCGTGCTGGCGGGCGCCTGTGGCTGCACCGCCGGGGTCACCGCCGGCCGGCTGGCGGCCACGGCCGGGCCATCGCCCGGCCATTCGATCACCAGCTTGGATTCATTGCCCTCGCGCTGCATCTGCGGGCGGAACGGCGCCACCGATTCAGCGAGGTCGAAAACGACACGAAACGTGCCCGGAACCGGCTGTCCGGTACGCACCGCCGTGACCACGCCCTGCGCGGCCGGCATCTTCAGGTTGCGTATGGCGCTGGAGTCCGGGAAATCGACCACCAGGCGGTTCGGGCCGGCCAGCGACAGGGTCTTGTAGCCGCCACTGCCGACCAGCGAGATCTCGGCACGGGTGCCGGTGGCGCCGGTGTTCAGCAGGACCTGGCGGACTTCACCGGCCCACGCACTGACGCTCGCCAGACCCAGTCCGACGGCGGCACAGATGGCGATGAGACGGTTCCCCGGGCGCATGGCTCAGGATTCAATCACCGCGCTGAACGGAATGCAACACCTTTTTCCTTAATAATCCGTAACCTGCCGATGTTTGTTCTCGTCAGCCGACAGAAATGGCCTGCAAGTCACCCCCTTGAGGGAGCCGTTCCAGCCATTCACGCCCCGCGTCGCTGGCCCCAGTGAGACGAACACGACGCCCCTGCCCCTCGATTTCCAGCGCGACCACCAGATCGGTCGGCGGCAACGCACCGGCCCCGCGCTCGGGCCATTCGACCAGCCACAACACGGCACTGCCCTCGTCCAGGCCGAGGAAATCGAGCTCGCCGGCCTGGCCGATGCGGTACAGGTCCAGGTGCCATGCCTCGCCGCCACTGGCCAGCGGGTAGCGCTCGACCAGGGTGTAGGTCGGGCTGCGGATGGCGCCCTGCACGCCCAGTGCGCGCAGCAGTGCGCGGGCAGTGGTGGATTTGCCGGCGCCGAGGTCGCCGCGCAGCTCGATCAGCGCCTGCGGCGGCCGCGTCGCCGCCAGCCACTGCCCGAGCAGTTCGGTGGCATCGCTGTCGGCAAGGAAGAATTCGGTCATGAAGAGAGGTCCGGATTGGCCAGTCGCCGCAGCGGCGCCAGCAGGTCAGTAGGAAGCAGGCCACGCGCGCCATCGGCGGCAGCGGCATCGCCGGCGAGTGCGTGCAGCAAGGCGCCGGCCGCGGCCGCGTCGAACGCGGCCAGGCCCTGCGCGCGCAGGCTGGCAATGATGCCGGTGAGCAGGTCGCCCATTCCGCCCACCGCCATGCCGGGATTGCCCGCAGCGATCAGCCGTGGTGTCTGCGCGGGTGCCGCCACGATGCTGCCCGCCCCCTTCAGCACGACCACGGCGTGGAAGCGCTCGGCCAACGCCTGCGCGCTGGCATAGCGGTTGGCCTGGATGTCAGCGCTGCTGCAACCAAGCAGGCGCGCGGCCTCGCCCGGGTGCGGGGTGAGGATCGCGTCCGGCAGCGCGCGCGGATCCTGCGCCAGCAGGTTCAGTGCATCGGCATCGACCACCAACGGCTTGCCACACGCCAGCACCCGCGCAAACAGCGCGCGCGCCCATTCGTCCTGGCCCAGGCCGGGCCCGATCGCCACCACCGTGGCCCTGTCCAGCAGCGCCGGCAGCGCATCGCCGTCTTCCAGCGCATGGGTCATCGCCTCCGGCAGGCGCGCCAGCAAGGGGCCGACGTGATCGCGACGGGTACCCAGGCTCAGCAGGCCGGCGCCGGCACGAAGTGCTGCCTCGGCCGCCATCGCGATGGCGCCACCGCTGCCATGGTTGCCGCCAACGCACAGCACGTGCCCGGATTCGCCTTTGTGGGTATTGGCGCGTCGTGGTGGCAGCAGCGCCTTCAAACGGTCGCCGGTCCAGCGCTGCGCGCTGGCCTGGATGCCGTCCCAGGCCTGATCAGGCAGTTCGAGTGGCGCCAGCCGGCGCTGGCCGACCTGCTCCAGCGCATCACCGGTGTACAGGCCTCGGTGACACGCGATGAACTGCAACGTGACATCGGCCTTCACCGCCACGCCGGGCACATATCCGCTGTCGGCATCAACGCCACTGGGCACGTCCATCGCCAGTACCGGCCCACGCGCCGCGTTGAGGGCGTCGATCAGCGCCTGGGCCGTGCCGGACGGTGCCCGGTCCAGGCCAAGCCCGAACAGGGCGTCCACATAGACCTCAGCGTCCGGCAACTGGCCATCGAACTCGACGACACTGCCACCGGCCGTCGCAAATTCCGCTGCAGCCTGCGCCGCCAGCACCGTGGCGGGCGCCCTGCCAGGCAGCGTGACCACCTGAACCTGGCGCCCCGACCGCAGGGCATGGCTGGCCAGCACGTAGCCGTCGCCACCGTTGTTGCCGGCACCGACCAGCACGCATAGCTGGAGAGCCTCCGGCCACTGCTGCAGCAGGCACTGCCAGCCGGCCAGACCCGCCTGGGCCATCAGGCTCCAGCCACCATCACCGGCCAGCGCCGATGCGCGCCTATCGAGCGCGCGCGCCGCTGCGGTATCGAACAGAAGGGAAAGATCGGGCATGCAGGGATTTTATACTGGTGCACATGTCCCCCGTCCCCGCCCCTGTCGATCCGGCCCAGGCCGTGCAGCGCATCCGTGAACTTGCCCGTGCGCATGGCTTCCAGCGCTGCGGCATCGCCGGCATCGAGCTGGACGAGGATGAGGCGCACCTGGCCGACTGGCTGGGCCAGGGCCTGTACGGCACGATGGACTGGATGGCGCGCCACGGCACCCTGCGCGCGCGTCCGGCCGAGCTGCTGCCCGGCACCGTGCGGGTGATCTCGGTGGGCATGGATTACAGCCACAAGGACGACACCGAGGCCTGGGCGACCCTGGCTGATCCCGGCCGCGCCTACGTGGCGCGCTATGCGCTGGGCCGCGACTACCACAAGCTGATGCGCAACCGCCTGCAGAAACTGGCCACGCAGATCAACGAGGAGGTGGCTCCGCTGGGCTACCGCGTCTTCGTCGATTCGGCGCCGGTGCTGGAACGTGCACTGGCGCGCAACGCCGGGCTCGGCTGGATCGGCAAGCACACCTGCCTGATCGACCGTCACGGCGGCTCCTGGTTCTTCATCGGTGAGATCTACATCGATATCCCGCTGCCGATCGATACCCCGGCCACCGCCCACTGTGGCACCTGCACGCGCTGCATCGACGTCTGCCCCACCCAGGCCATCATCGGCCCGCAACGGCTGGATGCGCGGCGCTGCATCTCGTACCTGACCATCGAGCACGACGGCGCCATCCCCGAGGACATGCGGCCGCTGATCGGCAACCGCATCTACGGCTGCGACGATTGCCAGCTGGTCTGCCCCTGGAACAAGTTCGCCCGGCGCACCGACGAAGCCGATTTCCGTGCACGCAACCAGCTGGATACCGCGCGCCTGGACCAGCTGTTCGCCTGGGACGAGGCCGAATTCCTGCGCCGCACCGAGGGCAGCCCGATCCGCCGCAGCGGCCATGAGCGCTGGCTGCGCAACATCGCGGTGGCGCTGGGCAATGCGCCTGCGTCCGCCGAGGCATTGGCTGCCCTGCACACCCGCATCGACGATCCCTCGCCGCTGGTGCGTGAGCATGTGCAGTGGGCGCTGGGGCAGCACGCGGCGCGCTGACGTGCGATCCTGAGCCCCCGTTCCACCCGCCCCATGCCGTGCCCATGCAGCCACGCAACGACGACATCTTCACCCCCAGCCAGCTCAACACCCTGGCCCGCGATCTGCTGGAAGGCAGCTTCCCGGCGATCTGGGTGGAGGCCGAACTGGGCAGCGTGGCGCGCCCCGCCTCCGGGCACCTGTACTTCACCCTGAAGGACGCGCGCGCACAGCTGCGTGCAGCCATGTTCCGGATGAAAGCGCAGTACCTGAAGTTCGTGCCGCGCGAAGGCATGCGCGTGCTGGTGCGCGGCAAGGTCACTCTGTACGACGCCCGTGGCGAGTACCAGATGGTGCTGGACCACATGGAGGAAGCCGGCGAAGGCGCACTGCGCCGCGCGTTCGAGGAGCTGAAGGCACGCCTGGAGGCCGAGGGCCTGTTCGACCCGGCACGCAAGCGGCCGATGCCGGCGCATGTGCAGCGCCTGGCGGTGATCACCTCGCCCACCGGCGCCGCCGTGCGCGACGTACTGAGCGTGCTGGGCCGCCGCTTCCCGCTGCTGGAAGTGGACCTGCTGCCGACCCTGGTGCAGGGCAGCAGTGCCGCGGCGCAGATCACCCGCCTGCTGCAGGCCGCCGATGCCAGCGGCCGCTACGACGTGATCCTGCTGACCCGCGGTGGCGGTTCACTGGAGGACCTGTGGGCGTTCAACGATGAAGCGCTGGCTCGCGCGATTGCGGCCAGCCGCACCCCGGTGGTATCGGCGGTAGGCCACGAGACCGACTTCAGCCTCAGCGACTTCGCTGCCGACCTGCGCGCGCCGACGCCATCGGTGGCCGCCGAACTGCTGGTACCGGACCAGCGCGAACTGGCGCTGCGCCTGCGCCGCACCGCGGCGCGCATGGTGCAGCTGCAACGGCACGCGATGCAGCAGGCCATGCAGCGCGCCGACCGTGCCCTGCTGCGCCTGAACGCACAGAGCCCGCAGGCCCGCCTGGACCTGCTGCGTCGCCGCCAGCTGGAGCTCGGCCGGCGCCTGCATGCGGCATCCAACCAGCAGCACGAGCGCCGCGCCGCACGCCTGCGTCATGCCGCGGCGGTGCTGCGCGGGCACCATCCACAACGACAGCTGGACGCGATGCAGCGCCGCCTGGCCGCCCTGCGCGGGCGTCCGCAGAGTGCGATGCAGCGCCTGCTGGAACGCGATGCACTGCGCCTGCGCGGGCTGGCACGCTCACTGGAAGCGGTCAGCCCGCTGGCGACGGTGGCGCGTGGCTACAGCATCCTGACCCGCAGTGACGATGGCACCCTGGTGCGGCACGTTGACCAGGTGCAGCCGGGTGACGCGTTGCAGGCCCGCGTCGGTGGCGGCGTGATCGACGTGCAGGTCAAGTAGAGGGGTGTTCGGCAGGGCTTGCAGCCCTGCACCTGCCGAGGCTTCAAGCAACAGCCGAAGCAACAGCGTGCATTCCTTGGGATGGCGGGGCGGTGCCGGAGTGCGGGGACGCCGTGAACCCATCCATGGGGGCTTGGCAGCCGCATCCATGCGGCTGACACCCCGCACACCGACACCGCCCCACCTCTGACAGATTTCTACGGCTGTCGGTGGGTGTCGACCTTGGTCGACACATCTGTCAGATATCGAAAGTAAAAATGGGGTCGGATCCAACAGACCGCGGAAATCTGTCGAAGGCGGGGTGGGTCCGGTTGCGGGAGTGTCCGCGGCATGGGCCCGAGGTATACCTCGGGCGGGTTGGGCAGGACGCCCAACCCCGGTCTTGCTGTGTGCGCAGGACAGCGCACACGAGCAAGCCGCGGCCAAGCCCCCATGGGTGAGGGCGCTTTGCTTGCGAAGCACTGCTTCGCAAGCGCCCGAACGCACAGCCGCCAGCGGCTGGGCCGGACCGAGCAGCGGGGTTTACGGCGTCTCCCGCAACCGGACCCACCCCGCCATCCCACGGAATACCCGCTGTTGCTGTTGAGGTTGCCGGCCAGCGGCCGGCACTACCGCAGGTGCAGGGCTGCAAGCCCTGCCGAGCAACACCCTACTTCGCCTGCTCGCAGAATTTCTGCCGGTACTCGAGCGCCTTCGGCATCAGCGCCTGCAGGTTCTGGATGCGCGTACCCGGGTTCGGGTGGGTGGACGCGAACTCCGGCGGTGCCTGGCCGCCACTGGCCTGTCCCATGCGCTGCCACAACGGCACCGCCTCGCGCGGATCGAAGCATGCCGCTGCGGCCAGCATCAGCCCCACTTCGTCGGCCTGCGTCTCGTGGCTGCGCGCGTAGGGCAACAGGTAACCGTAGCCCATCGCCGACATCATCATCTGTTGCTGCTGTGCATCCATGCCGCTGGCGGCACCGGCCACCTGGCCGATCTGGGTCAGCTTCTGCTGCGCCATGCGCTGGGCGCCATGCCGCAGCAGCGCATGGGCGATCTCGTGGCCCATCACCACCGCCATCGCATCGCGCGTACGCGCCACCGGCACCAGGCCGGTATAGACCGCCATCTTGCCGCCCGGCAGGCAGAACGCGTTGGCCTGGTCGGAGGGAATCACGTTCACTTCCCATTGGAAATCCCGTGCGAAATGCGCCGGCTGCACGCCATGCTCCTGCGCCAGCGCGGTCTCCACCACGTCGACCTTGGCGATCAGCCGCTGGGCAATGTCGCGCACGTCGCGTGCGATTGGCGCGTTGGGATCCATCGGCCGTTCCTGCGACAGGATCTGCTGGTAGGCCTGCAGCCCCAGCGCAGTCTCCTGGCGCGCGTCCAGGCTGCTGTCGATCATCACCTTCTCGCCGGTATAGGGATCGACCGTGCGGTTGGAGAACCAGTAGAACACCGCGTAGCCGGCGGCCAGCAGCAGCACCCACCAGCGGATGTTGCCGAACAGGCCACGCCGCTGCGGGCCTTGGGGCGAGCGGGAAAAGGGATCGTTGCGCATCGGGTGGTCGTCCGGCAGGCCCCGCCGGCCGGCGGGCACGGCGCAATCTTAGTGTGCCGACGCCAGCAGCGGGTGAAGCCGGACCCCGCTCAGATACCGCGCACCAGCCGGAAACCGATACGTGCGTTGGTGGTATCCGAATCCTGCGACTGCCGCCAGGCCGCACGGGTCTGCTCCGGCGCGTTGGCCCAGTTGCCACCGCGGATGACCCGGGACCGGCAACCCGGGTTGAACCAGGCCGCGCCATCGGAAGGGGCCCGCCGGTAGCTGGCGTGCCAGCAGTCGGCGACCCATTCGCTCAGATTGCCGCCCATGTCGTGCAGGCCGAAGGCATTGGCCTGGAACGTGGCGACTGGCGCCGGCCCCCACCAGCCATCGCCATAGCCGATGAACGCGTTGTGCCAGTGCCGCCCCGACGGCGATACGTCCTTGCTGCCGGTGAAGTTGCCACTGCCCGGCGGCGGCGTACCAGCATCCCCCCAGGGGTAACGGCCACTGCTGCCGGCGCGCAACGCATACTCGAATTCGGCCTCGCTGGGCAGGCGGTAGCTGCGCCCGGTCTGCTCGGACAGCCACGCCGCGTAGTTCTCGGCATCACGCACGCTCACGTGCATCACCGGTGAGTTGCCCAGTGCACGACCGCCGTCGTAGTCCGAGCGCCAATCCACGCCACTGCGGCGGATGAAGTTGCCGCTGCGCTCGTCATAGACCACCGAATGGCCACGGCGGGTTGCGCGCGGGCGCGCGCTGGTCGCCTTCACGTAGCGCTCGAAATCGCTGACCGTGACCTCGGTGATCGCCATCGCGAAGCCGCGATCGAAGCGCACATAGTGCGACGGACGCTCGGCATCACTGGCACCCGGCTCGGCATCGCCGGCCCCCATCTGGAAACCGCCATGCGGCACCACCACCATCTGTGGCCCCCGCCCGCCATCGCGCATGGCATCGCTGAACACCTGCCCGGGACGGAAGCTGCCGTAGTGGGTGGCCAGGTCGATGCGTTCGCGCAGCTGGCCCACCACCGCATCGCCCGGCAGGGCGATGCGCAGGGCCTCGGCCAGCTTTTCACGCGCCGGCTTCAGTCCCTGTGGTGTCGCCAGGTCGCGCAGGCCGTCATCACGCAATCGCAGCAGCGTGGCGGCACGGATCTGTTCGATGCGTTCGAACGCGTCGGCGATGGTCGGCGACGAATCGCGCACCTTGCTTGCCTCGGCCAGCCAGGTGCCCGCGCCGGCGAAATCCCGTGCCCGCGCGGCGTCCTCGGCACGACGGATCAACCCGCTCTCGGCGGCCGCCAGTCCTTGCCGCGCACGCCCATTGCGCTCATCCAGCGCCAGCGCCTCACGGAAGTTGCCGATGGCGCCGTCGCCATCCTCGCCAATCCGGTCCGAGCGCAGGTCCTCTTCGCCGGCGCGGTTGTACGCCACCACGCGCTGCGCGGTCTCGACCCGCCCCTGCAGCGCACGCACCTTCTCATCCTTCGGCGCCAGGCTGAGCAGCACCAGTGCCTGGCGGCTGGCCTCGGCCAGTGCCTCGCGCTGCTTCAGCGGCCGTACCAGCAGCGCATCGGCTTGCTGTTGCAGGCCCTGGCGGGCGCGCTGCAGGCCCTGCCGGGCCTGGCGGTCATCCGGATTCTCCTCCTGTACCGCCAGCCACAAGGGAATGGCAGCGTCGGCATCCTCGTAGAGCCGGCCTTCGGCAAAGGCCTGCTCGGCCGCGCGCCGCAGCTGCGCCAGGCTGCGTCCCTCCCGGTCCACCCGCGGCGGCGTCCAGTACTGCACGTCCTCGGCGGCATCCTCACCGGCAATGGTCACGCTGCCCTGCCCGGCCGCCGCTGTCAGGTCCGCCGCCGCGCCTTCCTGTGGCCGCGCCGGTTCGTCAGCGGCGCGCTCCGGCGTCGACGATGGCGACGGTGTGCAGCCGGCCAGGGCAACGGCCAGGGCGGTGCACAGCGCGGGCGACAACGGAAAACGCAAGCAGGACCTCCTTCTGCACGGACGCGGACCGACGTTAGGCTATTCTCCCCTGCCTGAGCAAACCCGAGTAGTAGGCCCTGACCCGTGGCAACCTGGATCACCACCCCCGCCGAGCTGGATGCGTACTTCCAGCAGCGCCCGAGCCGCATCGGCCTCGACACCGAATTCATCCGTGAACGCACCTTCTGGCCGCAGCTGGCGCTGGTGCAGATGGCCGTCGGGCAGGACATCCTGCTGATCGACCCGCTGATTCCCGGCATGACCGAAGCGCTGGCACCGTGGCTGGCCGATGAATCGATCACCAAGGTGATGCACAGCGCCAGCGAAGACCTGGTCGCGTTCAAGTGGGCCTGCGGCGTGCTGCCGCGCCCGTTGTTCGACACCCAGATCGGTGCCTCGCTGGCCGGCATAGGTGGTGGCATGGGTTACCAGAAGCTGGTGGCGGAAATCACTGGCGTGGCCCTGGCCAAGGGCGAAACCCGCTCGGACTGGATGCGCCGCCCACTTTCGGAGTCGCAGCTGCAGTACGCCGCCGACGATGTAGAGCACCTGTTTGCCCTGCATGACGCCATCGATGCCAGGCTGCAGGCGCTGGGCCGCCAGCAGTGGCTGCACGACGATGGCGAGCGCCTGCTGGCCAGCGTTGCCAACGACGAAGACCGCTGGCCACACCTGGCGATGCGCTCGGCGCAGTTCCTCGATGCCGCCGCACAGCGCCGCCTGCTGCGCCTGCTGCGTTGGCGCGACGTGCAGGCGCGCAGCAGCGATCGTCCGCGCAGCTGGATCCTGGACAACGAACTGGCCGCCACCCTGGCGCGCACGCCACCGGCCGACGCCGACGCGCTGGGCACGCTGTTCGAGCAGTTCCCCAAGGCACCGCGCAAGCTGGCCGGTGCCGTGTGGCAGGCCCTGCAGACGCCGCTGGCCGATGAAGCCGAGGCACCGCTGGCATTGCCGGCCAACGACAGCAACAAGCAGGCGCTGAAGAAGCTGCAGGATGCGGTGGCCGAGCGCAGCCGCGAACTGGGCCTGCCGGATGGGGTACTGGCGTCACGCAAGCACCTGGAGAGCTACCTGGAACGTCGCCA
This sequence comes from Stenotrophomonas sp. GD04024, assembly GCF_029837545.1. Taxonomy (NCBI): domain Bacteria; kingdom Pseudomonadati; phylum Pseudomonadota; class Gammaproteobacteria; order Lysobacterales; family Lysobacteraceae; genus Stenotrophomonas; species Stenotrophomonas sp. GD04024. Next base: position 25,293 of record NZ_JAOEDV010000017.1, read on the forward strand.
ATGGCCCGCTGCATTGGCCGGCTGGCGCCAGCAGGAACTGGAATCGCGACTGCAGGCCCTGCTGCCCGCGCGCTGATGGTGCCGGGCGTCGGGATTGCCCCGGCGCCTGCACGGTGAATCGAGCATCTGCCACGCTTGCCGACGCGGGCGTGCGCCTGTCCAATAGCGTCCCCGCTATCGTTGGACTGCAACAGATGACAGATGGAACTGCGAAGGACGGCCTTTCCGCCGAGGACCTGGCCTGGCGTGCAGCAGCGCGCGCCGCAATGCAGGAACGGCGCTACGCCGAACTGGATGCACTGCTGGCACCGCACGAGCAGGCCTGGCTGGATGGTGAAAGGCTGCTGCCGGGCATCCGCTGGCGCCTGCGCAACCTGCATGACAAGGCACTGACCCTGGACGAGCGCCTTCAGCAGGCGCAGCAATGGGTCGCTGCCGCGCCGCACAGCTACTACGCGCACCTGCGCCTCGGCGCCTGCTGGGAATCCGCCGCCGGCGAACTGCGCAGCGCCGACGTCGCCGCACTGGTCGAAGACAGCCAGTGGCTGGCCGCACAGCAGGCGCGCGACCATGCCGTGCATGCCTACCTGCAGGCAATCCCGCTGTCGGCGCGACCGGCATTGGCGCTGGATGGCATCAAGCGCATCACCAGCTACCTGCGCGAGCCGGACTGGCTGCGCGCGCTGCAGGCCGGCCAGGTACCCGAGCCCGAGGAAGTGGCAGTGGCCGAGCACTATCCGCAAGCCTGGCCGCAGGCATTGCAGCTGCTGTCACGCTTCGGCGCTCCGCTGCGGACGCTGCCCGGCAGCCTGCCGCCCGTGCTGCGCGAGCGCAGCCAGGACGATTTCGATGCACCGTTGGCCTACTGGATGCGCCTGGTGCTGGAACAGCGCGCCGACGACCTGAGCACGCTGGAAGACACCCTCTATTACCTGTACCCGCGCTGGGGCGGCAGCCATGAAGCCATGGAGGACTTCATCGAAGGAGGCTGGTGCCGTGGCCTGGAGCTTGCGCAGAGCAACGCGCTGCGTTGGCGAAAGGAACAGGATTGGATGGCCGACCTGCCACACCGCGAAGATGCCGACGCGGTAGGCGTGCACGAGCGTGCGTATGCGCAGATCCTGGACTGGCACCTGGACCGCAACCTGCGCGCCGAGGTTCTGGCCCAGCGTTCGGGGCTGCGCTACCGGCTCGGCCGGATCGAAGGCAGCGAAGACCAGGTGCAGTGGGACGCCGGGCACATGCGGGCGGTGTTCGAGGATCTGCAGCAGGCGTGGGCGCTGGACCGCGACATGGTGCTGCACGAAGGCTTCAGCAACCTGGAAGCCTGCACCTGGTTCGCCCGCGTGGAAGGCGCCGAGGCACTGTTCGCGCAGGTGGTGGACTACGCTGCACGCGAAGGCGACTCCGCGATCGGCCTGCTCTGGGCCGCCACCGCCGTCGAGCATGGACTGCTCGGCCAGACCGCCGACCCCGTGCGCGCCGATGCCCTGCTGCAGCGCGCCCTGAAGCTGGCCCCGCAGGACAACACCTCGGCGGTCACCTTCGCCTCCAACCTGTTCTGCGATGTCTCGCAGTCCGCCGGACTCTCGCTGCTGCAGCGCATGGCCGAAGCCGGCGACGCCGGCGCGATGTCGGCACTGTGCGACCTGTACAAGGGCCGCCTCGGCGGTCGCGACCAGCCGCAGTTCGTCGATGCGGAAAAGGCCGCCTACTGGCAGGAGCGTGCGGTGGAAGGCGGCGACCTGATCGCCACCTACAACCTGGGCGTGCGCCTGGTGGCGGCCGGAGGCGAGCACAACGAAGCGCGTGCACGTGAACTGTACCTGCGCTGCCTGGACGGGTCCGAGGCAGGCGAGCGCGTCTGGGGCCCCACCTGCCGCAACCTGGCCTGCCTGGCGATGGATGGCCGGAACGACGCACACAAGCGCGAAGCGGTCGAACGTGCACTGATCCCACTGTGGTGGCGCGGTGACGACAACGACAAGCTGTGGGCGGCCGGCTACCTGGCCGATATCTACCACTTCGGCAACGGCGTGCCGGCCAACGCGTTCCTGGCCCTGACCTGGCTGCAGCGCGCCAGCGAGATCGATCCGGAGTACGTGGACGTGGTGCGCATGGCGCCGCTGATCAACGGCGAAGGGCGCTGGTTCGGCGCCAGCCGTGCGCGCAAACAGCAGGCGCAGGACCGGCAGCAGGTGGACACCGCAACCTGGGCCCTGACCTTCGGCCAGCGCAGCCAGGAAAGCGACCTCACCGCGGTCTGAAGCAACGAAAAGGGCGGCCCGGTAATCCGGGCCGCCCTTTGCATTCATGCAGTGCGATGGCGGCGGCGTGCACCGCAACCGCAATCGCGCATTACCAGTTCATGTTCAGCGAGACACCGACGGTGCGCGGTTCGTTGTAGACCGCCGCCATGTAGTTCTCGATCACACCCTTGAGGTTCTTCTCGTTGGTGATGTTGCGCGCGAACAGCGCCACTTCGTAGGCACCGTAGTTGCCCGAGTAGCCGATCTTCAGGCCACCCTCGAAATCACCCTTGGAATTGAATTCCTTGGTGTCGTACAGCACGAAGCTGGTGTAACCCTGCTTGTTCCAGTCGGTGGACACGAACATGGTGCCGGCATCGCTGACCGGGAAGTCGTAGCGGGCGGCCAGGTTGACGTTGTACTTCGGCGCATTCGGCAGCGGGTTGCCGTCGATCTGCGCGAAGGTGTTGGCACCGACCTTGATGGTCGGGTCACCGACGGTGCAGACCACCTGGCCGTTGAGGCCGCAGACCTGCGCATAGACGCGCTTGTCCTTGATCTCGCTGTGCAGCAGGCTCAGGCCGGCGCTCAGGGTCAGGTTCGGGATCGGGCGCAGCTCCATGTCCGCTTCGAAGCCGTAGGCCTTGGCCTTGTCAGCGTTGAACAGCACGCCGTTGCCGTCCGAATCGTTGCCGTTGAGCTGGATGTCATTGACCGTGTAGGTGAACGCGGTGGCATTCAGGCGCAGGCGGTTGTCCCACAGGCTGCTCTTCACGCCCGCTTCCCAGGACAGGATGGTCTCGGAATCGGCGGTGGTGAAGTCGGCGTTGAACACGGCCGAGCGGCCCTGGATGGTCGGGCCGCGGAAGCCGCGGGCAACCTTGGCGTAGACGCTCACGTCCGGCGTGATCTGGTACATCGCGCTCAGATCCCAGCTCGGGGTGGTGTCGGACATCTTGACGTCGGTGCGGCCCTTGTAGGTGACCACGCCAGCAGCAGTGTCCGCGGTCTTCAGCAGGCGGGTGTGCTTCTCGTCCTTGGTCTGGCGCAGGCCGGCGGTGACGGTGAACTTGTCGGTGAAGGCGTAGCTCAGCTGTCCGAAGCCGGCCCACGAGGTGTTCTTGTTGCGCAGGCGCACCCAGTTGTTCGGGTTGCGGGCCGCACCCTGCAGGAACCACGCACGCTGGTAGAAGTCGGTGGTGTCGCTGCCGTTGAAGTAGAACGCACCGGCCTGCCACTGCAGGGCGTTGTCGTCATGGCTGGCCAGGCGGAACTCCTGGGTCCACTGGTCGAGGTCGCGGATGCGGCCCATCGACTGGCCATAGCCGTTCGGCACGCCATTGACCGGGAAGTTCACCGCAGCGCCGCCGTCGGTGTCGCCACGGCTGTAGCCGGAGGTGGTCTCGTAGGCGGTGATCGAGGTGAAGTCGATCGCGCCGAAGTCGTAGCGTGCCTTCACCGAGCCGCCGTAGGTCTTGTAGGCCTGCGGGTTGTTGTCGGCTTCGTCGTAGGCCACCTTGTCGCGCGGCACGTCGGTCTTGTTCGAGCCCTTGGTCAGCGCACCGCGCAGGAACAGGGTCGAGGTGCCTTCGTAGTCGCGGGCATGGGCCGAGGCCAGGATCGAGAACTGGTCGCTCGGGGCCAGCAGCAGCTGCGCGCGCACGTTGCGGTCGTCGAAGCCGCCCATCGCGTTCTTCTTCGGGCTGACGGTGCCGTCGGCGCTCGGGCCCTTGTAGGTGTTGTCGACGTAGTCATCGCGGTGCTGGTACAGGGCCGACACGCGGAACGACGCGATGTCATTGATCGGGCCACCGAAGCCGCCATCGATCGACACGCTGTTGTAGGTCGCGTAGCTGGCGCTGACGCGGCCGGTGTAGTCCTGGGTCGGCTTGAGGGTGTCGAACTTGACGATGCCGGCGGTGGTGTTACGGCCGAACAGCGAACCCTGCGGGCCGCGCAGCACTTCCACCTGGTCCACGTCATAGACCGGGTTGGACTTCAGCACCACGTGTTCCAGCACCACGTCGTCCTGGATGATCGACACCGGCTGCGAGGCACCCAGGTAGAAGTCGATGTTGCCCAGGCCGCGGATGTAGAAGCGCGGGAAGATGCGGCCGGTGGTGGTCTCCGCGTACAGGCTCGGCACGCGGCCGGACAGCGCCAGCAGGGTGTCGTCACCGCCGGCGGTGAAGTCACGCATGCGCTCGCCCTGCACCACGCCGACCGAGACCGGCACTTCCTGCAGGTTCTGCTCGCGGTGCTCGGCAGTCACGGTGATCGTGTCCAGCCCGGTCGGGGTCGGCGCACTGTCCTGCGCGGCGGCGCCGAAGCTGCCGACCAGGGCCAGGCCGGCACAGGCCAGGGCCAGCGGGTGGCGGCGGAAGGAAACGAAGGAAGACGACAGACCCGACAGGCGGCGGGAATCGGTATGGGAGGGCATGCAATGCTCTGAGGAGGCGTCCGTGCGGCCTGCGCGAGCCGGGCGGCAAATGGGAGGAAAACTGCGCAAGCCGTCATTATCCCCCAAATTGTTACGATTTCGTTGCGCGAGCTCCAAACCCGATGAAACAAGCGGTTTCGGCACAGTCACTCGGCATTCGGCACGTCTTTCGGGCTTGACTCAGGGAAGCGGGCCCAGCGCCACATCGACCATTGCCAGCAGCCGCTCGCGGCTGACGCCATCGCGGGCCTGCACCGAAATGCCATGCAGCACCGTGGCGAAATGGTCGCCCAGCGCCTGCACCGCCGCGTCGTCGGCCAGCTCACCCTCGGCCTGCGCCTGCTGCAGGCGCGCGATGATCGCCGCCGTACGCTGGCGACGATGGCTGGCCAGCCAGTCACGCACGCCTTCGCCGTCGGGCGACACGCTGCTGGCCGAAGACACCACCAGGCAGCCATGCGGACGTCCACGACGGGTGTAGGTCAGCACCGCCTCGCGCAGCATCGTGCCGATGGCCTCACGCAGCGTTGCCTGCTCCAGCGCGCGTGGCGCGAAACCACCCTCGCCCTCTTCGTACAGCGCCACCGCCTCGCGGAACAGCTGCTCCTTGCTTCCAAACGCGGCATAGATGCGCGCCGAGGCAATGCCCAGTGCTTCGACCAGCGCCGACATCGAGGTGCCTTCATATCCGTGCTGCCAGAACAGCAGCATCGCCTTGCGCAACGCCTGGTCCCTGTCGAATTCGCGCGGTCGCCCTGCCATCTGCCTGCCTGCTCCAGTGAGGCGCGCAGTGTAACGCGGGTGTTGACCACCGCGAGGGTCGCGCCTATTCTTTGTTGATCGACCAACAATTGGAGCAACACATGCAGACCCTCAAGGGCCCCAGCCTGCACCTGGCGCAGTTCACCGGCGACCAGGCCCCGTTCAACAGCCTCGACGGCATTGCCGCATGGGCGGCCGGCCACGGCTTCAAGGCCCTGCAGATTCCGGCCTGGGATGCGCGCCTGTTCGACCTGGCCACCGCCGCCGACAGCCAGGACTACTGCGACGACATCCGCGGCACCCTGGCCGAACACGGCCTGCAGGTCAGCGAGCTGACCACCCACATCCTCGGCCAGCTGGTGGCCGTGCATCCGGCCTACGATGAACTGTGCGACGGCTTCGCACCGGAAGCGCTGCGCGGCAATCCGCAGGCCCGCAGCGAATGGGCGCAGCAGCAGCTGCACCTGGCCGCCCGCGCCTCGCGCCGGCTCGGCCTGCAGGACATGGGTACCTTCTCCGGCTCGTTCGCTTGGCCCTATCTGTTCCCGTTCCCGCAGCGTCCGCCGGGCCTGATCGATGCGGCGTTCGATGAGCTGGCCCGGCGCTGGCGGCCGATCCTCGACACCTGCGAGGACAACGGCATCAACCTCTGCTACGAGATCCATCCCAGCGAGGACCTGCACGACGGCACCAGCTTCGAGCGCTTCTTTGAACGCGTCGGCCAGCACGAACGCTGCCGCATCCTGTTCGATCCCAGCCACTTCGTGCTGCAGCAGCTGGACTACCTGCAGTACCTGGACATCTACCACCCACTGATCCGCATGTTCCATGTCAAGGATGCGGAGTTCCGCCCCAGCGGCCGCCAGGGCATCTACGGCGGTTATGCCGACTGGACCGAACGCGCCGGCCGCTTCCGCTCGCTGGGTGATGGCCAGGTCGACTTCAAGTCGATCTTCTCCAAGCTGGCCCAGTACGACTACCAGGGCTGGGCAACATTGGAATGGGAGTGCTGCCTGAAGGACCAGGAAGCCGGCGCGCGCGAGGGCGCCGCGTTCATCCGCGACCACATCATCCCGGTCACCGACAAGATCTTCGACGACTTCGCCGGTGCGCCGATCAGCACCGCACAGATGCAGCAGATGCTCGGCATCGCCTGAGCCCCAACGGAGCCTTCCCCCATGACTTCCTCCCTTCCCGCCGGCACTGCCGGCGACGACGCCCTGCGCCACCACTACCTGCGCATCGACGGCCAGCGTGTGCATTGCGTGTCCGCCGGCCACGGTGAACCGGTGCTGCTGATTCCCGGCTGGCCGCAGACCTGGTATGCCTGGCGCCATGTGCTGCACGCACTGGCCGAGGCCGGTTTCGAAGCCATCGCTATCGATCCGCCCGGTATCGGCGAATCCGATCGGCCCGCCCATGGCTACGACACCGGCAGCGCCGCCGCCGTCCTGCACCAGACCATGCAGGCGCTGGGCCACGACCGCTACCAGGTGGTCGGCCATGACATCGGCATGTGGATCGCCTATGCGCTGGCCAGCGACCAGCCGCAGGCCGTGCGCCAACTGGCGGTCACCGAGGCGGTGATTCCGGGCCTGGCCCCGGAACCGGGCATCTTCGCCGCACCGGCCGACAACATCTTCCTCTGGCATTTCATGTTCAACCAGGTGGCCGATCTTCCCGAAGCGCTGATCAGCGGCCGCGAGCGCGCCTACCTGGAATTCATGTTCGATCGCTGGTCGTATCGTCGCGATGCCGTCGCTGCCGATACCTACATCGCCGCCTACAGCCGTCCCGGCGCGCTGCGGGCTGGCTTCGCCTGGTACCGTGCGATTCCGGAAACGATCCGCCAGAACAAGCTCCGCGCCGAGCGCCGGCTGCCGATGCCGGTACTGGCGATCGGCGCCGAACATGCCACCGGCGATGCGCCGATGCTGACCCTGCTGCCACATGCCGACGACGTGCGCGGCAGCATCGTTCCGGGCTGCGGCCACTTCATCATGGAGGAAGCGCCGCAGGCGTTCCTGGCGCAGTTGCTGCCGTTCCTGCAGGAGGCACGCCATGCCGCTTGAAGCGGAACTGCAGCAGTTCGTCGACGCCGTTGCCGCGCATCCGCTGCCGGATGATCTGCGAGCGCTGCGCGCGATCAGCGAGAGCACACTGCCGCAACTGCAGGGAGCACCCCAAGCGGTCGCACACGTGATCGAACAGACATTGACCACGCGCGACGGTCATGCCCTGGAGCTACGCCTGTACACACCGGATGGGCTGCCCGATGGACCGGCACCCGCCCTGCTGTTCGCCCATGGTGGTGGCTGGTTCCAGTGTTCGCTGGCGGTCTATGACGGCCCCTGCCGCGCCTTGGCCAATAGCAGTGGCTGCGTGATCGTCGCCGTCGGCTATCGGCTCGCGCCGGAACACTCCTTCCCGGTTCCGCTGCATGACGTTGCCGACGCCTGGCAGTGGCTGCAGGCCAATGCCGGGCGCCTGGGACTGGACCCGCAACGGCTGGCGGTCGGTGGCGACAGCGCTGGCGGCAATATTGCTGCGGCCTGCTGCCTGCTGCTGCGCGATCTCGGCCTGCCGCAGCCGCATCACCAGCTGCTGCTGTACCCGGCACTGGATGCCGACATGGGCAGCGACTCCTACCGCGAGTACGCCAATGGCTTCTACCTCAACGCCGAGTTGATGCAACGCTGCTGGCAGGCCTACCTTGGCGATCTGGATGCGCCGCCGGCACTGGCCTCGCCGGCCCACGCCACAGATCTGCAGGGGCTGGCCCCGGCCTCGGTGCTCAGCTGCGAGCACGACGCGCTGCGTGACGAGGCCGAGCAGTACGCGCGGCGCCTGCAAGCTGCGGGCGTCGACTGCACGCTGGAAAGGCTGCCCGGAATGATCCATGCCTGCGTCCATCTTGGCGGAGTGGCTGCCTCCACCCGGGTGGCAGCGCAGCGCGCGGGCGTGCTGCTGCGCCGGGCGCTGTCCTGAAGGCCGGGGCGGCCGTAGACGCAACGTTACGGCCGTCCCGGCCCCGCGCTTGGCAAGCCCGGCGGGCAGCGCTACACTGAAGCCCTGCCGTGGGGCCATAGCTCAGCTGGGAGAGCGCGTCGTTCGCAATGACGAGGTCAGGAGTTCGATCCTCCTTGGCTCCACCACTATTCGGAAGAACCCGTAGATCCTGCGATCTACGGGTTTTTTCTTTTTAGTGGCCCGCTCAGGCGGGATCCTGCCCGCCGTCCTTGCGCTTCGGGTCGCGCGAATGTGCATCGCGCACCTGCTGGTCGCGCTGCCCCGGCCGCTGCCTGGCCACATCGTCCTGCTTCCTGTCCTGGCGGCTTTCCTGCACGCCCTGCTTCGGGTCGCCCTGGTCTTTTTCGCGCTCACTCATCCATCGCTCCTTCGCCGGCGGGACACCGACGCTACCCCTACCCTAGAGATCGCCGGGTAATCAGCAGGTCAGCCCTGCGCCAACAGCGCGTGCAGCCGCAAATGACTCCACTCAGGTGCGGGTAATCGACACCCCACCCTCCACGCGCATCGCGGTGCCGGTCACGAAGCTGCTTTCATCGCTGGCCAGGAACAGCGCCGCGTTGGCAATCTCCTCCGGCTCGGCCAGGCGCTTGAGCGCGTGCAGCGAGCGCACGAAGTCACGCGCGTCGCCACTGGGCGCAGCCTGGCGGCCCATCTCGGTATCGGTGCCACCGGGCAGCAGGACGTTGCTGCGCACGCCACGGGCCCCATATTCGGCGGCGATCACCTGGCTCAGACCGATCAGCCCCGCCTTGCTCGACGCATAGGCGGCCATGCCCGGGAAGCCCACGGTATGGCCGACGAAGGTGCCGACGAACACCAGCGAGCCGCCGCCACGTGCCAGTAATGCCGGCAGCTGCGCGCGAGCAGCATGGAAGGCGGCATCCAGGTTGGTTGCCATCACCTCGCGCCAGGCATCCACCGGGAATTCCGCGGCCGGTACACCGGGGCCGAGCATGCCGGCATTGTTGAGGGCGATGTCCAGGCCGCCGAATGAGTGCCGGGCCAGATCGACCAGCGCCTGCGCGGTGTCAGGGTCGGCCACGTCGGCGGCATGCACCACCACCTCGCCCCCCGCAGCACGGATCTGCTCGGCCAGCGACTGCAGCGGTTGCGGTCGCCGCGCGTTGAGCACCAGTTTCGCGCCTTCGGCGGCGAACCGCAGCGCGCTGGCGCGGCCAATGCCGGCGCTGGCACCGGTGATGAGAGCGATCTTGTTGTTCAGGCGCATGGTGGCGGTACCGGTTGTGAAGGTGCCGCCACGATGCCGCGCCTTCGGCCCGCCAACACTCCGTTTCCGGGCTTCGTCTATCGGTGCAGGAAACGGAGTTTCCGCAGAACCGGCACATGCCAGAATCTGGTCATGGACAGCACCGCCACTACCGCCCTCGACGCCCGCGTCGAACGGGTCTGCCGCCACCTGCAGGCCAGCCTCGACCAACCCTCGCTGCAGGAACTGGCCGGCATTGCCGGCTGCAGCCCGACGCGCCTGCATCGCCTGTTCAAGCAGGCCACCGGGCTGACCCCCAAGCAGTACGCCGCCGCGCTGCGCGCCGACCGCCTGCGCACCGGACTGGAACACCAGGAGCGCATCACCGATGCCTTCCACGACGCCGGCTTTGGTTCCAGCGGGCGCTTCTACGAGAACGCCCCGCGCCTGCTGGGCATGACCCCGAAGCAGTGGCGCTCAGGTGGTCGCGGCGAAGTCATCCACTTCGCGCTTGCCGAAAGCTCGCTGGGCAGCGTGCTGGTGGCCAGCAGCGGGACCGGCGTGGTCGCAATCCTGCTCGGCGACGATCCGGAGACACTGCTGCAGTCGCTGCAGCAGCGTTTCCGCCAGGCCGAACTGGTCGGCGCCGACAGCGGCTATGAACAACTGGTGGCGCAGGTGGTGGGCCTGGTCGAGGACCCCACGCGTGGCACCACGCTGCCGCTGGATATCCGCGGCACCGCGTTCCAGCAGCGGGTCTGGCAGGCGCTGCAGCAGATTCCACGCGGGCAGACCGCGTCGTATGCCGACATCGCCGCGCGCATCGGCGCACCGCGCTCAAGCCGCGCAGTGGCCAGGGCCTGTGCAAGCAATCCACTGGCGGTGGCGGTGCCCTGCCACCGCGTGGTGCGCCGCGATGGCGACCTGTCCGGTTACGCCTGGGGCGTCGCGCGCAAGCGCGAACTGCTGCGCCGGGAAAAGGCCTCGACTGCCTGACGTGGGTGCCGACCCTGGTCGGCACGCCCTGTGACAGCGCCGGACCATGCCCGGCGAACACTCAATCCAGCTTCACCACCAGCTTGCCGAAGTTGCGCCCCTTCAGCAGTCCGAAGAACGCTTCCGGCGCATTCTCCAGTCCATCCACCACATCCTCACGGTACTGGATACGGCCCTCACGCAGCCATTGCGGCATCTCGCGTTCGAAGTCCGGCCACAGGTGATTGAAGTCGTGCACGATGAAACCCCGCACGGTCAGGCGCTGGCGCAGGATCTGGCTGAACAGTGCCGGCAGCCGGTCCGGGCCGGGCTGCTCGACGCCGCGATCGTTGTAGGTGGCGATGGTCCCGCACACCGGAATGCGGGCGAAGTCGTTGAGCAGCGGCAGCACCGCATCCAGCACATGCCCGCCCACATTCTCGAAGTACACGTCGATACCCGCGGGCACCGCCGCGCGCAGCTGCGCGGCGAAATCAGCGGCGCGATGATCCAGCGCCACGTCCACGCCCAGCGTCTGCAGATAGGCGCGCTTGGCTTCGCCGCCGGCAATGGCGACCACGCGCGCGCCCTGCAGCTTGGCCAGCTGGGCGACGGTTGCGCCCACCGGACCGGTTGCGGCGGCCACCACCAGCGTCTCACCCGGTTTCAGGCGGGCGATTTCATGCAGGCTGGAATACGCAGTGAACCCCGGCATGCCGTACACGCCCAACGCCGTGCTCAACGGTAACCCGACCGGATCCAGCCGGCGCCCGAGTGCCCTGGCCGGCAGCACCGCGTGGGTCTGCCAGCCACCCGGCGCCAGCACCAGTTCACCTGTGGCTACGCCCTCGGCGTTGGACTGCAGCACCTCCGCCACAGTCTGGCCTTCCATCACCGCACCCACGGCCACCGGCGCCGCATACGAAGGACCCTCGTCCATGCGTCCACGCATGTACGGGTCCAGCGACAGATAACGGTTGCGCAGCAGCACCTCTCCCTCTGCCAATGCCGGCAGTGCGGCCTGCTCCAGGCGGAAGTTCGCCGCGCTCGGTGCGCCCTGCGGACGCGAGGCCAGCACGATGCGGGACGTGGTTGGGGAATCGGACATGGCGGCGGTCTCTGCTGTGGCCAGCTTCGGGAAAGGACTGCCGACACTACGCCGCATCGACCGCGCGTGGCGGCCACGAAAACAGCGTTCCATTGCCCGGACCCGCGCGCGTCCGGCGCACCCCTTGTCCTTGCAGCTTTGGCGATCGCGGCGACCTGCTGAATTCCAGCGCAGGCGATGATCGATTGGCCCGCCCCGCCCCACAACGGAGGATCAAGCACTTGCGAGCGCGCAGACGGCAATGTGAAGAAATCTTGGCAAAACCCTTGCCGAAGGCAGCCGACCTCCGTAATATACGCCTCCTTGGCAGCGACCTCGCTGCAACGAAACATGTGGCCGAGTAGCTCAGTTGGTAGAGCAGGGGATTGAAAATCCCCGTGTCGGCGGTTCGATTCCGTCTTCGGCCACCACTTTCGAAGGCCTGCAGAAATGCGGGTCTTTTTTTTCCGGAAGCCGCATCCATCGCGGTTGCCACACAATTTGGCCGAGTAGCTCAGTTGGTAGAGCAGGGGATTGAAAATCCCCGTGTCGGCGGTTCGATTCCGTCTTCGGCCACCATCTTCAAAGACCTGCAGAAATGCAGGTCTTTTTTTGCCTTCGATTTCCTTCCATGCAACGTGCCCGCATGGGGACTCCAGCGCCGGATTGACGAAACATTTACACCGGCACCTGCCGCGCCACCTACGCTCCAGACTCCTGCCTGGAGCCTGTCGATGCACCTGCGCCCCGCCCTGCTCGCTTGCCTGCTGCTGGCCGCCGCCCCTGCGCTCGCCGTCGAGCCGGTGCGCGCGGTCGATACCCTGGACATCGATCGCTATGCCGGCCAATGGCACGAGATCGCGCACCTGCCGGTCTCGTTCCAGAAGCAATGCGTCGGCGAGATCACCGCCAACTACGGGCTGCGCCGCGACGGCCGGATCAGCGTCACCAATGCCTGCCGCAACGGCGAAGGCGAGCGCGTGGTTGCCGAAGGCGTGGCGCGCCCGGTACCCGGCCACCCCGGCCAACTGCAGGTGCGCTTCGTGCCGGACTGGCTGAGCTGGGTACCGCTGGTCTGGGCCGATTACTGGGTGCTGGCGCTGGACCCGGACTACCAGTGGGCCCTGGTCGGCGAACCCGGTCGCAAATACCTATGGATTCTCTCGCGCGTGCCGGAAATGGAGCGCGCGCGGTTCGAACAGCTCAAGGCAACGGCCGAATCCATGGGCTACGACCTCGGCCCGCTGCGCCAGATGGCACCGCTGCGCGAACCGCCTGCCGATTGAACCGCGGCGCGAGCCGCGCACCCGACGTGGACGATCCGGCGCCGCGCACGCCCGGCCGCCATCTTCACGCGCTACCCTCTGCGGCGGGTCGTCACCGGCGATCCAAACAACCATACGCCGTAGTATGCTTATCCCAACGCACCCCCTCCAGAGGACTTGCGCCCATGCTCCACCGTTTCCGTATCGCCTTGATCGTTCTGTGCACCCTCGCCCTTGTTGCCTGCAACAACGGCATCGTCAAGCGTGTTTCGGAACCGGCGGCCAGCCTGCAGCAACTGACCGTGCGCGCCGATGGCAACTGGACCGTGGCCCTGCGCCTGCAGAACTTCAGCTCCATGCCGATGACCTTCGATGACGTTTCGCTGGCATTGACCGTGGGCGACAGCGAAGCCGGCACCCTGCAGGCGAGGCCGGGCATTTCCATTGGCGGCACCTCGGCCGACGTCATCAATGTCGACCTTGTGCCCAGCTCGGCCGCGCGCCTGATCGTGGCCGACGCGCTGGCCGGCAACCGCACCCTGGCCTACGGCCTGAAGGGAACGGTGGCCGCCACGCCGCAGGAAAAGAAGCAGCGCAGCTTCGACATCAGCAGCCGCAGCACCCTCAACCAGGCCCCCGGCCTGCCCGGCGTGCTGCGCTGAATCCCCGCTTCCGCCGCGGCGCCCGGCGCCGCTCCCCTGCCCCTGATCAAATCGAGACGTACCGATGAGCAGCTACACCGCCCCGCTTTCCGACCTCCGTTTCGCCCTGCACGACGTGCTCAAGGTCGAACCCCTGTTCGCCCGCCTGGGCTTCACCGACGCCACCGCCGACGTGGTCGATGCCGTGCTGGAAGAAGCCGGGCGCTTCAGCGCCACCGTGCTGGCCCCGCTCAACAGCGTGGGTGACGAGATCGGCTGCGTGCTCGACCAGGCCACCGGCGAGGTGACCACGCCGCCCGGCTTCAAGCAGGCCTACGACCAGTTCGTCGATGGCGGCTGGACCGGCCTGACCGCTTCGCCGGAACTGGGTGGCCAGGGCCTGCCGCACACCCTGGGCGTGCCGCTCAACGAGATGATCAACGCCGCCAACCTGGCGTGGGGCAACTTCCCGCTGCTCTCGCACGGCGCCATCGAAGCGCTGAAGCAGCATGGCGAAGCGTGGCAGCACGAGGCCTTCCTCAAGCCGCTGATCGAAGGCCGCTGGACCGGCACCATGTGCCTGACCGAACCGCATTGCGGTACCGACCTGGGCCTGCTCAAGACCAAGGCCGAACCGAACGCCGACGGCAGCTACGCCATCACCGGCACCAAGATCTTCATCACCGCCGGCGAGCACGACCTGACCGGCAACATCGTGCACCTGGTGCTGGCCAAGCTGCCCGACGCCCCTCCGGGCGCCAAGGGCATCTCGCTGTTCGTCACCCCCAAGTTCAAGGTCGACCGCGACGGCAACGTCGGCGAGCGCAACGCGCTGCGCTGCGGCTCGATCGAGCACAAGATGGGCATCAAGGGCTCGGTCACCTGCGTGATGAACTTCGATGGCGCGCAGGGCTACCTGGTCGGCCAGCCGCACAAGGGCCTGCAGGCGATGTTCACCATGATGAACACCGCACGGCTGGGCGTCGGCCTGCAGGGCATCGGCCTGTCCGAGCGCGCCTACCAGAACGCGCTGAAGTACAGCCGTGAGCGCCTGCAGTCGCGTGCGCTCAGTGGTGCCAAGTTCCCGGACAAGCCGGCCGATCCGATCCTGGTCCACCCGGATGTGCGCCGCATGCTGCTGACGGTGAAGTCGCTGGTCGAAGGCAGCCGCCTGCTGGCCCTGCACGCGGCCACCCTGATCGACGTGGCCCACCACGCCGAAGACGCCGCCGAGCGCGAGCGCGCCGACACCCTGGTCAGCTTCCTCACGCCCATCTCGAAGGCCTGCCAGACCGAATGGGGCATCGAGAACACCTACAACGCGCTGCAGTGCTTCGGGGGCCACGGCTACATCCGCGAACACGGCATGGAACAGCTGGCCCGCGATGCGCGTATCACCACGCTGTATGAAGGCACCACCGGCATCCAGGCACTGGACCTGATCGGGCGCAAGACCGCGTCCAGCCAGGGCGCCGGCCTGAAGCTGATGCTGGCCGAGATCGAAGCCTTCGCCAAGGAACATGAAGGCAACGAGGCGCTGGCCGAGTTCATCGGCCCGCTGCGCGCCAAGGCCGCCGAGTGGGGCGCGCTGACGATGGACGTGCTGAAGCGCGCATCCGCCAACCCGGACGAACTGGGTGCGGCCAGCTACGACTACCTGTTCTATTCGGGTTACGTGGTGCTGGCCTACTGGTGGGCCCGCAGCGTGGCCGCCGCCGATGCCAGCGCGCACGGCGCCGCCTTCGCCCAGGGCAAGCGCGAGACCGCTCGGTTCTACTTCGCCCGGGTGCTGCCGCGCACGCTCAGCCACGCTGCCGCCATCCAGGCCGGCGCCGCCCCGCTGATGGCGATGGACGACGAGCGCTTCGGCGCCTGAGCCGGGCCGCGCCCGGCACCCGCAGAGGCAACAGCTGGAGCAAGAGCAAGAGCAACAGCTGCAATGTGAGGGATGGCGGGGCGGTGTGCGCTGGCAGGACACGCCGTAAACCCATCCCTGGGGGCTCGATGGCGCCATCCATGGCGCCAACGGTCCTGCCAACCCACACCGCCCCACCTCTGACAGATTCCTGCTGCTGTGGGTAGGTGTCGACCTTGGTCGACACATTGGATCCACGCCACGCGTGGATGGGAACCACCGGAATTCCTCTGGAGAAAAGCCCCCTTTTGTTAAAGGGGGCGCGCCAACGGCGCGGGGATTAGGAGGAATGCGCGGACCTGAATTGTTGCGTTTTGGGTATCGCCACTTGGGCGATACCCAAAACGCAACAATTCAGGTATAAGCTGTTCTCCCGATGGAGACAGACACTACACGCTTGGGTCTGATCGAAGCCGGAGCTCCGAATTCTGCTCCGGGCGCCGAGGCATCGCCCAACGTCACCCCGCTGCATCGCCCCGGTTCGGTCCGGCTGCTCTCGCTGGATGCCCACGGACGCGTACTGGACTGGATCACCTGGCAGGATGCGGCCTGCCTCTACGCCCGTGAAGCCGTGGCCTGGACGCTGGGAGATCCCTGCCTGCACATCCACGGCGGCACCAACCGCTTCAGCGGCCTGCAGAGCGGCATGGACCTGCACCCGATCATCGCCGCCCGCGGCCACGCCCGCTCCCGCGCGATCGACCCCACGCCGAACCTGACCAACCCGGCCCTGTTCGCCCGCGATGCGCACCTGTGCATGTACTGCGGCCAGCAGTTCAACCGCCCTACCCTCACCCGCGACCACGTCATGCCGCTGTCCAAGGGTGGCCTGGACTGCTGGGAAAACGTGGTCACCGCCTGCTTCCACTGCAACTCGCGCAAGAGCGACCGCACCCCGCAGCAGGCGGGAATGCCCCTGCTGGCCGTGCCCTACCGGCCCAGCTGGATCGAGCACCTGATCCTGTCCAACCGCAACATCCTGGCCGACCAGATGGCCTTCCTGAAGGCGCAATTGCCGAAGCGATCGAAACTGAGCACCTGAACGGCCGAAAATGCAACCCTCACCGTCCTGTCACGGGCGGCGGCGTTTGCTTGCCCCACCCCCGTTTGAGGGCGAAAATGGGCGTTCAGAAAAAGTGCGAACACGATGATCGACTCTGCCCGCTATCCCCGCCTCGCGCGCATCCAGACACCGGATGACCTGCGCACGTTCGACGAATCCGAATTGACGGCGGTCGCCGACGAGCTGCGCGCCTACCTGATCGAATCGGTCGGCAAGAGCGGCGGCCATTTCGCTGCCGGCCTGGGCGTGATCGAACTCACCGTGGCCCTGCACTACCTGTACCAGACGCCGCAGGACCAGCTGGTCTGGGACGTCGGTCACCAGACCTACCCGCACAAGATCCTCACCGGGCGCCGCGACGAGATCCACACCGTGAAGCAGAAGGACGGCGTCGCGCCGTTCCCGAAGCGCGAAGAGAGCGAATACGACACCTTCGGCGTCGGCCACTCCTCGACCTCGATCTCGGCCGCGCTCGGCATGGCCATCGCCCGCCAGTCCGAAGGCGACGACCGCAAGGTCGTCGCGGTGATCGGTGACGGCGCGATGACCGCCGGCATGGCCTTCGAGGCGCTGATGCACGCTGGCGGCATGGAACCGGAGCCGAACCTGCTGGTGATCCTCAACGACAACAACATGTCGATCTCCGAGGCGGTCGGCGGCCTGACCAAGATGCTCGGCCGTGCCACCGGCAGCCGCACGCTCAACGCACTGCGCGAAGGCGGCAAGAAGATCCTCGGCGACAAGAAGAACAACCCGGCCCGCTTCGTGAAGCGCTGGGAAGAACACTGGAAAGGCATGTTCGTCCCGTCCACGATGTTCGAGGAAATGGGCTTCCACTACACCGGCCCGATCGATGGCCACGACATGCCGGCGCTGCTGTCCACGCTGAAGACGCTGCGCGCCTCCAAGGGTCCGAAGCTGCTGCACGTGATGACCACCAAGGGCAAGGGTTACGAGCCGGCCGAGGGCGACCAGATCGGTTACCACGCGGTCGGCCCGTTCGATCCGGACAAGGGCCTGGTGGCCAAGTCCGGCGCCCGGAAGCCGACCTACACCGACGTGTTCAGCGACTGGCTGTGCGACGCCGCCGCTGCCGAGCCGCGCCTGTTCGGCATCACCCCGGCGATGCGCGAAGGCTCGGGCCTGGTGCGCTTCAGCAAGGAATACCCGCAGCGCTATTTCGACGTGGCCATCGCCGAACAGCACGCGGTCACCCTCGCTGCCGGCATGGCCACCCAGGGCGGCAAGCCGGTGGTGGCGATCTATTCAACCTTCCTGCAGCGCGCGTACGACCAGCTGGTGCATGACGTGGCGATCCAGGACCTGGACGTGCTGTTCGCGATCGACCGCGCCGGCGTGGTCGGCCCGGATGGCGCGACCCATGCCGGCAACCTCGACCTGAGCTTCCTGCGCTGCGTGCCGAACCTGGTGGTGATGGCGCCGTCCAACGAAGCCGAATGCCGGCAGATGCTCAGCACCGGCCTGCAGCATCCGGGCCCGGCCGCGGTGCGCTATCCGCGCGGCACCGGCACCGGCATTGCCGCCGGTACCGACCTGTCCACGCTGCCGATCGGCAAGGGCGAGCTGCGCCTGCAGGGCAGCCGTATCGCCCTGCTCGCCTTCGGCAGCACCGTGCCCGCCGCCGAACAGGTCGGCCGCGAGCTGGGCCTGAGCGTGGTCAACATGCGCTTCATCAAGCCGCTGGACCGCGAACTGGTACTGGCCATGGCCGCCGGGCACGAAGGCCTGGTCACGATCGAGGACAACGTGGTGGCCGGCGGTGCCGGTTCCGGCGTTGGCGAACTGCTCAATGCCGAAGGCGTGCTGCGCCCGATCCTGCACCTGGGCCTGCCCGACAGCTACCAGCACCACGCCAGCCGTGAGGACCTGCTGGCCGAAGCCGGCATCGACGCGGCGGGCATCCGCGCTGCGGTACTGAAGCGCTGGCCGCAGCTGGCCGTGGGCAGCCCGCCGCTCAGCGCGGCAGGCTGAAGCCGCTGCAGGCCCGGTGAATCCACGCATGGCGTGGATCCATTGTGGAGCAGAGAAAAATCCACGCCATGCGTGGATGACAGCCCCTGGAAAATGATCCGGCGCGCCCCGCGCTCAGCCGTAACTGACCGCTTCCACAAAGGCGCCACTGGCCTCCACGCGCACGGCTGCGCGCTGCCCGGTGTCGACGAAGTGCAGGCGTGCGAGGGTTTCAGCAAAATCGAACGCGCGGGCACCGTCGCGGAAATCGATCGGCTCCGGCCGATCCGGGTGCAGCACGCGCCACTGGCGCTGCTCGCATTGCAGGCGGATCAACATGCGGCTCACTCCTTGAGACAGCGTATCGACGGGGGCGGGACAGGCATGCCGATTGCGGCGCGCATTGTCGCGACGAATCAGGAGCACGTGGAGGTGCCCCTGATCGCAGACGATACGACGTTCAAAATGTGAGCTGTATCAGATTATTCTGATTTTCGAGAGGAACGCTCAATTCACCTGGAACTGGGCACGGCAACCGTCGCTCACCCAGATGCCGCGACGATCCCAACCCCAGGTCTGGCCTTCAATGCACGCGCTGCGCGAATCCTGGCGGACCAGGCGCACGCCACGGCGGATGCGCGCATCGCAGTATTCCTGGCGGTGCCCATTGGAATGGCAGGTGATCACCTCACCGCCGCCCCAACCGTTGCCATTGTTGCCCCAGCCGTTGCCTCGGCCGCCACCCCAGCCGCCCCGCCGGTACTCGCCGACGAATTCGGCACGGCAGCCCTGGGTGACCCATACACCGTTGCGCGATTGGCCCCAGGTCTCGCCTTCCACACAGGGCGATCCAGACAGCTGGCGGATCATCCGCGCCCGCCCCTCCAAGCGGCACTCGTTGCTGCGGTTCTTGATCGATTCGCAGCGCACGATGCCGCTGCCCTCGCGGCCGCCATAGCGGTCATCGTCATAGCCGTAGCCATAGCTCTGCGCCTGGGCGCCGCCCGCGGCCGCCAGCATTGGCAGCAGGGTGCAGGCCAGGGTGCGCCAGCTGAGTGCCTTGCCCATCGAGATCTCCAGATCAATACGATGGCGCAAGCATCCGGGATTCGCGGCGCGCCGCACAGTGGGAAACGTAACGGCAGTTTTTCCCCCATTCAAACAACCCAACCGGACCTGACTGGACCGGCGTGACCTCATGGACCGCCTTTCTCGGCCCCGCTGCCCATGCCACCGGCATTGCCCAGCCGTTCCTCGAACGCATAGGCGAACAGCTCGGCGTCATTGCTGATGCCCAGTTTCCTCATCGCGGAAATGCGTTGCCGGCTGATGGTACTGACCGTGCGCCGCAACTGCGCGGCGATCTCGGTGATCGAGGGCCCCGACACATACAGCCGCAGGACTTCCAGTTCCTTCGGTGACAGCACCGACAGCGATCGCTCGCGCCCGGCATCCTGCAGGCAGTGCGCCAATTCGGGGTCCAGATAGATCCCTCCGCTCAACACGGTATCGACCGCCCTGCGGATGCCATCCACGCCACTGCCCTTGCACACCAGCCCACGCACTCCGGTGCGCATGGCCATGTTCAAGGTGGTGGCATTGGTGACCATCGTGGCCAGGATCACCGGCACCTTGGGGTGATTGCGACGCAACGCCTGCAGCATCGCCTGGCCGTCCGAGCGCCCGCCATCGGGCATCGAAAAATCAGTCACCACCAGATCCACCGGTTCTTCGGCCAGCACCGCCAGCAGGCTTTCCGCGCATCGCGCTTCGGCCACCACGCGGTGGCGCCCACCGGCCTCGATCACGATGCGCGTGCCAAGCAGGACCAGTGGATGATCATCCGCAATGGCAATTCGAGTGAGCATGCTGATTACCCGTCAATAGTCACGCCGCAGTGCGCAGCGAAGACGCTAGTAATCATTCCAGGCTACGTCAACTTAACAATCACGCACTGCAATTGATGTCATCGCAGCAGCATCAACCGGCCAATTCCATTAGTTGCAGCGAGCTGCATAAATACGAATGACGCTGCAATTTTCCCAATAGTTTCATTCCAGAAAACCGGGAGCGCCGCTTACATAGTCACCTCCGTTCACTCGCTGCACTGGACACCCCATGGTCCGTTTCCGTCGTCGACCTTTTGAGGATCTGCAAGAGCCCTTTGCAGCAGAACCGCTGGCGCCGGCAGCCCTGCCAACGGCCGCATTGCCGTTCGTACAGCAGTTGCGCCTGCACCTGGCAAGCGACGGCGCGCCGCAACGACGCCCGGCCCATGCCGCGATCATCCATGACGGCGCCACCGTGTGCTGGCTGGATGCCAGGAACGATCGGATGATGACCACTGCACCCGCGCCGATCACGCTGACGCTGCTGCAGAAGCTGCTGGGCGATGCGGACCCTGCGCTCAGCCTGGTGCCGGTGACGCAGGACGTGTTCGTGCAGCGTGCGACGGTGTCCAGCAACATTCCACTGCGCCTGACGCTATGGAACATTGCCCTGGCCACCGCCGGGCATGGCACGCCGATGCAGCCCCTGCATGACGGCACCAAGCTGCGCCTTCGGCGCTGGCCGGACTTCCGCATCCTGGCCCATCGTCCCGATCACTTCCGGCTGTGTGCGCTGCTGATCAAGCAGGGCGCATCCGTGCAGGCGTGCTGCGCCATCCTCGACCTGCCACGCCGAAGCGTGCAGTCATTCTTCAATGCGGCCTTCCTCACCGCCTACGCCTTTCCCGTCGTGGGCGAGGACGCGCCCGTGCGCCCCTCGCCCACCGACGGCCTCGTCAATCTGTGGCGACAACTTCGCATCCGCTGGAGTGCATGACCGTGCGTGAGCACAAGATCGTAGTGATGGGCCCCCTCGGCGCGGGCAAGTCCACCCTGGTGCAGACCCTGACCCGGGGCAAGGCCGTGGTGACCGAGGCCCGCAATACCGACCCCGCCGTGGGCAAGCAGTACACCACCGTGGCCATGGACTATGGCGACATCGACCTGCCTGGTGGTGACCGCTTGCGCCTGTATGGATCGCCCGGGCAGGAGCGCTTTTCATACATCTGGCCGATCCTGCTGGCCGGTGCCGAAGGTGCCATCGTCCTGATCGATGGCAGCGCCGGCGTGGACAGCACGCTGGCTGGGCAGCATCTGAGAGCCATCGCAGACAGCGCACCGGGCCTGCCGGTGGTCATCGGCTTCACCCGATGCGGCAGTACCGATGATCCGGTACAGCCACACTGGCAGGACTGGTTGCAGGACCATGCACCGCACCTGCCGGCGCTGCCACTGGACCCACGCGACATGGCCCAGGCCATCACCGCGATGGATCTGCTGATGAGCCAGATCGAATGCAACGCCATGGCGGTCACCCATGCATGACATCGGCCGCACTTCACCACTGGACGCACTGGTACGCGACGTCACCGGCATCCAGACCCTCGTCGTTGCCAGCACCGATGGCTTCGCACTGGCCCAGGCTGGCCCGCAGGGCCATGTCGCCGATCGCCTGGCCGCGATGACCAGTTCGATGCTCGGCCTGGCCAGTGCATTGGGCCGCGAACTGCACTTCGGTGAGCTCGACACGCTGATCCTCGACGCCGCCGACGGCAAGGTGCTGATGCTCGCCATTCCTGGAAAGCAACCGCGCCTGCTGATGACCGCCTGCGACCACCGCTGTGTCATCGGCAACGTGCTCTGGCATGCCAAGCAGTGCGTGCGCGCCCTTGCCGACAGCCTGAACTGATGCATGCCTTTCTCACTGCTCAGACGGCTGTTCACCCCCTCACACCCGCAACGGACCACTGAAATGAATATCGCCATCAATAAATGCCTGGACACGCTCATGCAGATCAACGGCGCGCAAGCCGTTGCCCTGGTCGACTACGAAAGCGGCATGCTGCTGGGTGAAGCCGGCTCAGGCGTGGACATGGAACTGGCGGCCGCAGGAAACACCGAAGTGCTGCGCGCCAAAATGAAGACCGCCGAAGCACTGAACCTCAACGACAACATCGAAGACGTCCTGATCACGCTGGGACGCGCGTACCACGTGCTGCGCCCGGTGTCGGCCAAGAAGGGGTTGTTCTTCTACGTGGTACTGGACCGGCAGAAGGCAAATCTCGCCCTCGCACGGCGCATGGTGCTGGACGTGGAAAGTTCGCTGGCGCTGTAACACCCGGCAACGACAGACAGGGGATGGAAACGCCGGGGCTGCTCTGGGGAGAGCGGCCCCGGCCTGCGAGTGCGCCCCGCACTCACCACTCACCATCGGGAGTTCCTTGCATGCCAGCTGGATCGTCAGCGCACGCAGCACGCGACGTGCCACCGCGCTACCCGCACTGGGCGGCGGCGGGCATTACCATCGCGCTGGCCGCCGTCTACGCGATTCTGTTGCTTGCTCCCGCCGTGGATGGCCATGCCAGCCGCGTGCGCCTGCGTGATGCGGCCAACGCGCTGGGTCGTGCCATCACCACCGTCGAAGCCAGTTACGCAGAGGGCGATCTCACCTTGACCGACCAGCACCTGGGCTTGCCCGGCAGTGCCGCGTACTGCAGCCATCTGCGCGCCTCGCTGCCGGATACAGGACACGCCGTGCTGTCCTGCGAGCTGCGCGAAACGGCCGCCCTGCGCGGCAGCGTCAGGTGGTCGCGTACCGCTTCCGGCGAGTGGCGATGCCATGCGCGCGCCCCGGATGTGCACGCTGTTCCGGTGAAGTGCCCCACGCAATGAAAGCGCGGCATCGGATTATTTTCAAAACACAGAACCAGTCAGTTCATAAAGTAGATTTTACGATTTCTTGAATATCCCCATTGGAGCATGCGTGATTTTCTAGGGCTGCGCCACGAACCCTCCTTTCGCGGCCACACCCACGAATCACCCATGTCACAAAGGATTATCATGAATATCGAATTCACCCCAGCATCGCGCACAGGCATGCGCGCCTCCCGGCAAAAGGGTTTCTCCCTTATTGAACTCATGGTGGTGGTGGCGATCATCGGCATCCTGGCGATGATTGCCCTGCCTCAGTATCAGAAGTTCTCTACGAAATCGAAGGTGACTTCGGCACTCGCGGAACTGACGAGTGGGAAAATCGGCGTTGAAGCGCTGCTGGCCGAAGGTGCGGATATGACTGGCGCCGACGCGACCTACGTCGGGATGCCAGCCAAGAGCTCCAGGTGCACTGACTTCGATGTGAGCATGAGTGGCACCGGCGAGGGGAGCCTGGTCTGCAATCTCAAGGACGACGCAAACTACGGCACGGCCCAGACTCTGAGTCTGGATCGCACCGCTGAGGGCATCTGGACCTGCTCAAGTTCAATTTCCGACTTGAGCGTCCTGCCGGAAGGTTGCAAAACCTGATCCCAGCAAAGACAAAGGCCGGTAATGGAGCACATTCCGGCCTTCTGACAAACCTCAGTGCAAATCACCGTTCCGCAGGAAACCTGCCATGTCCCCCAAGATCGTACGCAGCACTCACTCCCACACCTTGGTACAGCGCGGATTCTCTCTTGTCGAGCTGATCGTAGCAGTGGCAATCATTGCAATTCTGGCACTGATCGCGCTGCCCCAGTATCAGAAATATGCGATCCGCGCCAAGCTTACAACCGCGCTCTCCGAGGTTTCAGCTGCAAAACCGGTAGTTGAGGCCATTCTTGCCGAAGGACGGGCGTTGCCAACCGGGCAGACCGTGAAACCAGAAGAATTCGGGCTCCCGCAGCAGACCTCGCAATGCGCATCTTTCACTGCAGTATCCATCGATTTTGGCGCTCTGGAGATCTGGTGCAACTTGAGGTTCTCCGGGCGCTACAATATCAGCGCCGTGGATATTGTTCGCCAAGTAGATGGGGCTTGGAAATGCCGCATTGACGCAGGGGACGCCAGCTGGCTTCCTGCCGGCTGTACCCAGCGCTAGTAAGAGTAGCGACGTATTAATGCTGGGCGACCAAAGACCCGGCTGCTGGCCAATTACGCAAGGCTCACCGCTGTAAGTGATGATGGTGTCCCCATAGTGGACCTCTCGCTGGCTGCGTTGGCGATTACGATGCAAGGATTCCGCGGCGGGATGTGACAGTCATAGTCAGCGATGACGCACTTCGGGTTTCATCCTCATTCGCAGCATGAAGAGTATCGGCATCAATCTCTTTCACAGTGCATATGGGAATGCAAATCCCTGGGGAGACCGGCTATTCCAATCCGGCATTCCCCATATTCTCCACGACCTTCTGCTCGAGCTGTGCCAGCCCGGCTGACTGACGCGCAAGCATGCGATCCACGCAGGCTGCTGAGCCATCCTTTTTCCGCCGCCAACACCCCCGCATTCGTATTGGATGTTTCATCCTGCAAGAGGCAAACACCCGTGGATCACATCCCCTCCATCGCGCTCGCCGATCCCAATCCTTGGGTCCGTCGTGAACTGGTGCGCAGCGTCCAGCCCCATCTGGATGGCACTGTGCTCAGCGAAGCCCGCTCGCCCGCGGAGGTTCTGATGCAGATCGCCAACCCGCACTGCAAGGTGCTGGTCATCGATCCGTGCATGCCCACCGTAGGCCAGACCGATGGCATGCCGCTGCTGCGCCAGATCTGCTGCCTGCGCAGGGACCTGCTCATCCTGGTCCTGGCCCAGCAACCCCTGCGCCTGCTGCAGGATCGCGCCCTGCCAGCGCAGGTCAGGCACGTCTATGCGAAGACGGTCAACCCGCTGTGGCTGTGCCGTTTCATCAGCCAGGCACTGCGCGATGAATCGACTGGCGTTACGCCACTGGCGCAGGACGCAGCCCGCTGACCGGCGCGGCGGCGGCGGGCAGCGCCTCGAAATGCACGGCTTCCACGCTGTTGCCCAGCGCTTCCACGCGCACCGTGCTGCCCTGGCCGGTGCGGCGGTGGTGGGCGCTGGCCCGGCCAACCGCGGCGTCGAAGGCGGCGGCGCCGCTGCTGAAGGCTTCGGCCACGCCGGCGGCGGGGTCCAGCAGCGACCACTGTGCGGCACTGCACTTGACGGTAATGACCATGGGAAGCTCCTCGTGGGGAAATGGCACAGGGGGCGCATGACCCTCTGCTGATGACGTCACCGTAGCCAGCCCATCAGCGCGGTCCTATCAGATAAGTACGAAAAACCCGCGCCCGGGTGTCAGAACTCCACGCTCATCACATCCCTGAGCCCGTTTAGCCTGTTCATTCCGTGATCCTTGTCACGGAGTCGGTTCAGCTTCACACTACCGTCACTAACAGGGGCCCCTTCCACATGCGCACCTTCTTCTCGCAGCAGCGCGGGACGCTGCTCAAGTTCTATTTCGTGGCCAGCTATCTGGTGCTGATCGAAGAACTGATCCGCGCCGCCATGCATTGAGCGCTTGCTGGCAGCACGGCGCCAGCAGAAACTGTTGCTTCAAGGCATGGAGTTCGCCCGATGAAAGTGCTTCTTCTGATTCCAGCGCTGCTGGTCCTGTCCGCCTGCGCCAACCAGCGTCAGGCGGCCGCCAGCGCCGATGCTGCGGCCAGCTCGCCGGCCACGCCGAGGGTCGGCGCTGATCGCGACGCCCACGGCTGCATTGGTTCTGCCGGCTACCAGTGGTGCGAACACAGCCAACGCTGCGAGCGGCCGTGGGAACTGGCGCAGGCCCAGGGGTTGGCCAATACCGCCGAAGCGATCGATGCCTACTGCGCGAAGCCGGCCAGTCCAGCGCGCAAGTGAGCAGCGCGCACCATGGCTGAGCTCAGTCCGCTGCCCGCCCTCGCACCCGGCCGCTACCGCCATTTCAAGGGCGGCGAGTACCAAGTGATCGACATCGTCCGCAGCAGCGAAACGCTGGAGCCGCTGGTGCTGTACCGGGCGCTCTATGGCGAAGGTGGGCTGTGGGTGCGCCCCTACCCGATGTTCGTCGAGCAGGTACCCGGCGAACACGGCCCGCAGCCGCGCTTCGCGCGTATCGGCGATTGAATCCGCGTTGCCGGCCACGGCCGGCAGTGGCTGCCCGGCACCGGGCCTGCGTTACAATCGTACCGTCCAGTCGGTTTCTTCCCGCCATGTCCGCATCTTCCTCCCGCTCGCGCCGCAAGGCTCCCGACAGCGTGCGCCAGTCGCTGGTGCAGGCCACCATCGACGTGATCGCACGGCAGGGACTGGCCGCAGTGACCGTTCAGGACATCGCACAGGCGGCTGGCGTCAGCAAGGGCGCACTGTTCCATCACTTCGCCAGCAAGCAGGCGCTGGTCGATGCCGCCATCGCCACGCTCATCGCCGAATTCGAAGCGCAGGTACGCGGCCTGATGGCAGGCAGTGCGCACTACGGCTGCTTCAGCCGCGCCTATGTGCGCGCCAACTTCGACCACCTGCTGCAGCAGGAACGGGTGAACGATATCGGGCTGACCCTGGGCAACATGCTTGAACCGGCGCTGCTTGCGCAGTGGGGGGCCTGGCTGCGGCGCATGCTGGCCGAGTTCCCGGAGGAAGCCGCCAATCCCCGCCTGTATGCGGCGCGCTGTGTTGCCGACGGCTACTGGGCCACCGCCTACGGCCGGCCGCTGGACGAGGAAGAACGCATCAATGCCCTGGCCATGGCCGAGCAGGCCCTGAAGCTGTGTGACCCCCTGTAAGCCGGAGCCTGCGATGAATCCCTACGTCTACCTCGCCGCCGCGATCGTGCTGGAAGTGATCGCCACGTCGCTGCTCAAGGCCTCCGACGGCATGAGCCGGCTGCTGCCCACGCTGGGTGCGCTGGTCGGCTACGGGCTGTGCTTCTACCTGCTGTCGGTGACCATGAAATCGATACCGACCGGCATCGCCTACGCCATCTGGTCCGGCATCGGCATCGTGCTGATCTCGGTGATCGGGCTGGTGGTGTTCAAGCAGCGCCTTGATGCGCCGGCACTGATCGGCATCGGGTTGATCTGCGCCGGCGTGCTGGTGATCAACCTGTTCTCGCGCAGCAGCGCACACTGAGCACGCTGCCGCGCAGCACCCACTAGCTGACCTTCCTGGCCACGGTCATGCCCAGCAGGAACAGCACCACGGCGATGATGATGCCGGCCCAGAACAGGAACTTGGCGATGCCGACCGCCGCGCCGGCAATGCCGCCGAAGCCGAGCACGCCTGCGATGACGCCGATGATGGCGAAGATGATGGCCCACTTGATCATGTCAAACCTTTCCCCGCGGGGACTGCGTACTGGATGATCAGGCTAGGCCGTGGCCGATGCGGCACTCGTGAACAGGCCGCGTGCGCGGCGTGAATCAGCGCGGGCGGAAACGCAGCAGGGCCACCGCGAATGCCAGGAACACGCTGCCCACCAGCCGCTCGAACCAGCGCCGTGCAAACGGCTTTGCCAGCCAGCGGCGCAGGCCATGGCCGCCGGCTGCATACATCACGTACCAGAACAGCTCGCAGCCGGCGAAGGTGGCCACCAGCACGCTGTACTGCAGCGCCTGGCCGCGCGAAGGATCGACGAACTGTGGCAGGAACGCCGTCGCGAACAGCAGCAGCTTGGGATTGCTCAGGCCGACCAGAAGTCCCCCGCGGAACACTGACCATGCGCCGAGTGCCGGCGCGACCGCCAGCCCTGCATCCACGGTCATCGGCGGCGCCGGGCGGCCGCTGTCACGCCATGCCTTCAGCCCCAGCCAGGCCAGGTAGGCCACGCCCAGGTAACGCAGCACCTCGAACAGCATCGGCGAGGAATGCAGCAGCGCGCTCAGGCCCGCCGCGGACGCGGCCAGCACCAGCAGCATCGCCAGCAGGCAACCCGCCATCGCCGGCACGCTGCCACGGAAACCCAGCCCGACGCTGCGGCCCAGGATATGCAGCATGTTCGGCCCCGGGGTGCCACACAGCACGAACACGGTGGCCAGGAACCACCACCAGGTATGCAGGGCCATCGCGCACATCCACTCCAGAAGACCGCACCAGCATAGGCCGTGCCCGCAACGCACGGAACATACAGCCCACCGTGGATGCAGTGGTTACAGATTCCGGGATCGGCAGCCGCACGCCTTCTGTGCTGCAATGGAGGCCCCTGGCATGGAGCGGTGCATGAAGACCCTTGGCCTGATCGGCGGCATGAGCTGGGAGAGCTCGGCGCAGTACTACCGGCTCATCAACGAGGAGATCCGTGATCGCCTGGGCGGCGCCCACTCGGCACAGCTGCTGCTGTGGTCGGTGGATTTCGCCGGCATCAAGAAGCTGCAGCACGACGGCGACTGGGATGCGCTGGGCGACCACATGGCCGATGCCGCACGGCGCCTGCAGGCCGGCGGCGCCGATCTGCTGCTGATCTGCACCAACACCATGCACAAGCTGACCGATCGCATCGAAGCCACCTGCCCCCTGCCGCTGCTTCATATCGCCGACCCGACCGCGAACGCGATCGTGCAGGCGGGTGCGCGCAGGGTAGGCCTGCTCGGCACCGCCTTCACCATGGAGCAGGACTTCTACCGTGGGCGGCTGCAGGAGCGCTTCGGCCTGGAGGTGCTGGTGCCCGATGCCGAAGATCGTCGCAGCGTGCACGACATCATCTACCAGGAGCTGATCGCCGGCGTGGTCAGCGAGCAGTCACGGCAGGTCTATGCCGCGGTCATCGCGCGCCTGGTCGCGCGCGGCGCAGAGGCGATCATCCTCGGCTGTACCGAGATCATGCTGCTGGTGCGGCCGGAGGACAGCGCCGTGCCGTTGTTCGATACCACCACCCTGCATGCGCGGGCCGCGGTGGACGCGGCGCTGGCCTGACCCCACGCGCGATGCGGCGCGGAATCAGTCCATGCCCTGCACTTCCAGCGCGGTGATCAACCAGTCGACCACCGCCTGCGAATCGCACAGGAAGAAGATGGCATCGCCGGAACGCGCTTCGGTAAGCAGGCGATACACCGTGATCGCCACCGCCGACTGGTTGGCGATGAACACTTCCGGGCTGCGCGGCCCCTCGCTGTGCCCGGCCACGGCATGCAACGCCTTGCGCGCGGCCACGGTCGACGCCGGGTCCGCGCTGCGGGTCAGTTCCGGCCCGCGCAGGCCCCACGCAATGAACACATGCTTGCCCTTGAACGTGGTGTCCAGGACCTGCACCTCGGCGCCTGAATCGGCCGAGCGATGAATGACGGTACTGCTGATCAACGCAACCCCCTGTGGTCGTCCTGGTCCGCGCATCCTCCCCCACAGGCCGCCCGCACACCAGTGACGGCAGCCGCAGGCTGCGCCGACAGGCGTGGAAGACATGTAAGAAGGTGTAAACCGATGCGATCGGATGTGCAGCGATGATACGGGATGTAAGCCTCTGCATGGGCCCGCGCGTACTAGTAAACCCCCACTGAGCCCGTTCCGGAACGGTGCGTTCCGGCGGCCCCGGGCTGGGTCATTCTTGCCGCCCGATCCACCACCCGAGGCCCCTGATGACCCACCGCCTGCTGTTACCGATCACCGCCGCCGCGCTTGTCCTGCTGCTGGCTGCCACCACCGTGGCCGCCCAGGATTACGACACGGATCACATTCCAGTGCTGCGCTGCGAATCGCAGTTCAACAAGACCCAGCAGTGCGCCATCGAAGGCCCGATGAGGCTGGCCCGGCAGCTGTCGGTTACCCGATGCGTGGAGAACCAGAACTGGGGCCAGCGCCGCCGCATGCTGTGGGTCACTGACGGCTGCCGCGCCGAGTTCGTCGCCGACGAGTACGGTCGCTGGCCCGGGCGCGGTCGTGATCGCGACGACGAGGGCGAACGCCTGGTCTGCGAGTCGTACGAGAAGAAGGACAAGGAATGCCGTATCCGCGTGCGCCACGAAGTGCGCCTGGTCAAGCAGAAGTCGGTGACGGCCTGTGTCGAGGACCGCAACTGGGGCTGGGACCGCCGTGGCATCTGGGTCAGCGACGGCTGCCGTGCCGAGTTCCGGGTCTATTGACTGCCGAGCACGCGCTGGCTGCGGCGGATCAGTGATCGCAACCGGCGTGACCGATAGACTGCATGCAACCGCCCGAGGAACGATTGATGACACCGCCGGATCCCTCTACGACGACGCTGCAGATCCGCGACGCCCGCCCCGGCGATGCCGCCGCGCTGATCGCGCTGGACAGCGTGGCGGCACATGATCCGCGACGGGCGACGCAGATCGGCCAGTGGCTTGCGGAGGGCCATGTGCACGTGGCCGAGCAGGATCGCGTGGCTGTCGGCTACCTGGTCATCCATCACCACTTCTTCGGCGAAGCCTTCGTTGAGATGCTGATGGTGGGCCCGGCACGGCGCGGCCAGGGCATCGGTGCCGCCCTGCTTCGCCACGCCATTGCGCGACGCGGCGGCGGCAAGCTGTTCACCTCCACCAACAGCTCCAACAGCGGCATGCAGCGCCTGCTTGCTGCGTCGGGCTTTGTCGACAGCGGCATCGTGCACGGATTGGATGAGGGCGATGCGGAACGGATCTACCGCTTCGCGGGTGATTGATCACGCTGCGCCGCGTGCACAAAAAAGCCCACGCATCGCTGCGCGGGCTTCTTGATCCATCACAGTGGTCGGGACGGCCGGATTCGAACCGACGACCCTCTGCCCCCCAGGCAGATGCGCTACCAGGCTGCGCTACGCCCCGACTGATGCTGCGATGTGCCCGCCAGTGCGGCGGGCCGTGAAGTATAGCGGATTACGAAGGAAATGGGATCAGCGGCGCAGCAACTGCAGCACTTCTTCCAGCTCCATGCGTACCTGCTTGATGATCTGGTTGCTCAGCGCCGATTCCTCGCGGGCATCAGGGCCGTCCAGGCGCAGGCGTGCACCACCGATGGTGTAGCCCTGTTCGTACAGCAGGCTGCGGATCTGCCGCACCATCAGCACGTCGTGGCGCTGGTAGTAGCGGCGGTTGCCTCGGCGCTTGGCCGGCTCAAGGCTGGGAAACTCGGTTTCCCAGTAGCGAAGGACGTGCGGCTTGACGTCGCACAGCTCGCTGACTTCACCGATGGTGAAGTAGCGCTTGGCCGGGATCGGCGGTAGTTCGCGGTTACTGCCCGGATCCAGCATAAGCTTCCACCCTCTCCTTGAGCTTCTGGCCCGGACGGAAGGTGACCACCGTACGGGCGGAAATCGGAATTTCCTCGCCGGTCTTGGGGTTGCGACCCGGACGCTGGTTCTTGCGCCGCAGATCGAAATTACCGAAGCCCGACAGCTTCACCTGACGTCCCTGTTCCAATGCTTCACGCAGCACATCGAAAAACGCGTCGACGAATTCCTTGGCTTCCCGCTTGTTCAGACCGACTTCGTCGAACAGCTTTTCCGCCATCTCCGCCTTGGTCAATGCCATTGCCTGCTACCCCCGAGTGCTGCCCGCTCAGCCGCGGATCCGGGCGTGGTGTTCACGCTCGATGGCAGTGACCGCCTCGGCCACCACCGCATCCACGTCGCGGTCCGTCAGAGTGCGCGACTTGTCCTGCAAAATCAAGCCCATAGCGAGACTCTTGAATCCCGGCTCGACGCCCTGGCCGACATAGCGGTCGAACAGGTTCAGGTCGCGCAGCAGCGGCCCCGCGGCCTGGCGGACGGTGGCGGCCAGATCGGCCCAGGCCACCTGTTCAGGCACCAGGAACGCCAGGTCGCGGCGCACCGCCGGGTAGCGCGACAGCTCGCCGGCACGCGGCAGGCGGCGGGCGGTCAGCGGCTCCAGGTCCAGCTCGAAGGCATAGACATCGGCCTCGATCTCCATCGCCTTGAGCAGGCGCGGGTGGATCTGGCCGATCCAGCCGATCGCCACGCCATCGCGCAGCACTTCGGCCGAACGTACCGGGTGGCCGTAGGCACGGGCGGACGGGCGGAACTCCAGCTGCGCGCCACTGGCGGCGGCCAGCGACTCCAGGTCGCCCTTCAGGTCATGGAAATCGACCTTGCGGGTCGGCAGGCCCCACTGCACCGCCTGCGCATCGCCACAGACCGCGGCGGCCACGCGCGGGGTTTCCAGCGGCGCCGGTTGGCCGTCTCCGGCCTGCTGGGCGAACACCCGCCCCAGCTCGAACAGGCGCACCCGGCCCAGCTGGCGGGCGGCATTGCGGCCGAGCGTGGCGACCAGGCCCGGCAGCAGCGAAGGGCGCATCACCGCCAGTTCGGCCGACAGCGGGTTGGCCAGCGGCACCAGGCCGTCGCGCAGCTGCCACTGGGTCAGCAGTGCGTCGTCGACGAAGGCGAAATTGACCGTTTCCTGCTGGTCACGGGCGATCAGCTGGCGACGCACGCTCAGCGCGTCCAGCTGGGTCTCGCTCGGCATCGCCACGCGCGAGGCACCGCCCGGCAGCGTGGTCGGGATCTGCTCGTAGCCGTGGATGCGGGCCAGCTCCTCGATCAGGTCTTCCTCGATGGCGATGTCGAAGCGGCGGGTCGGCGCGGCCACCTGCCAGCCCTCGGCCGTCGCGCTCACGTCCATGCCCAGCGCGCGCAGGATGCGCTCGACTTCGGCGTCTTCGATGGTGATGCCGAGCACGCGGGTGATGCGTGCGCGGCGCAGCGCGATGGTTGCCGGCTGCGGAAGATCGGCCTCACGCACGGCCTCGGTGACCGGTGCCGGCGTGCCGCCGGCCAGGTCCAGCACCAGTCGGGTGGCGTATTCGATGGCGGTGCGCGGCAGTGCCGGATCGACGCCACGCTCGAAGCGGTGGCCGGCATCGGTGTGCAGGCCCAGCTTGCGGCCACGGCCCATGATCGCGGCCGGCGCGAAGTGTGCGGCTTCCAGGAACACGGCGGTGGTCGCGTCGGTGACGCGGGTGTCGAAGCCGCCCATCAGGCCGGCCAGGCCGACCGCGCGGTCGGCGTCGGTGACCACCAGGAAGCTGTCATCCAGCGCAGCATCGCGGCCGTCCAGCAGCTTCAGCGTCTCGCCGGCACGCGAACGGCGCACGGCGATGCTGCCCTGCAGGGTGCCGAGGTCATAGGCATGCATCGGCTGGCCCAGCTCCAGCATCACGTACTGGGTGATGTCGACCAGCAGCGACACCGGGCGCACGCCGCTGCGGCGCAGGCGCTCGGCCATCCACAGCGGGGTCTTCGCCGCGGCGTTGACGCCCTCGATGACACGACCGAGGTAACGCGGCGCTTCGGCACCGGCATCCAGCTGGATCGACAGTTCACGGCTGCCGACGGCCGCAATGGGATCGGCGGCGAAATCCAGCACTTCGCTGCGGGTGGCGGCGGCAACGTCGAAGGCGATGCCGCGCAGGCTGAAGCAGTCGGCGCGATTCGGGGTCAGCTTGATCTCGATGCTGGCATCGGGCAGGCCCAGGTACTCGACCAGGGCCTGGCCGACCGGGGCGTCATCGGGCAGTTCCAGCAGGCCGGACGCATCGTTGTCCAGGCCCAGTTCCTTGGCCGAGCACAGCATGCCGTTGGACTCGACGCCGCGCAGCTTGGCCGGCTTGATCTTCAGCTCGCCGATCTGCGCACCAACCATCGCCAGCGGCGCGACCAGGCCCGGGCGCGCGTTCGGCGCACCGCAGACGATCTGCAGCAGCTCGCCCTGCCCGGCATCGACCCTGCACACCTGCAGGCGGTCGGCTTCCGGATGGCGGACGGCCTCGACGATGCGTGCCACGACCACGTGATCGAGGCCTTCGCCCAGCGCGGTCACCTCTTCCACTTCCAGGCCGATGGCGGTCAGCACCGCACTCAGTTCATCGCGCGAAGCGCTGGTCGGGACGTGGCTGCGCAGCCAGTTTTCGGAGAATTTCATGGTGTCATCCTGGTGGGCCCGGCGCATGCGCCTGGGCCTGCGAATTTAAGAGCCGTCGAGCAAGCTCGACGCTACGGACCGGCGCTTACGCGAACTGTTTCAGGAAGCGCACGTCGTTCTCGAAGAACGCGCGCAGGTCGTTGACGCCGTAGCGCAGCATCGCGAAGCGCTCCACCCCCATGCCGAAGGCGAAGCCGGTGTAGCGCTCCGGATCGATGCCGACGTTGCGCAGCACGTTCGGATGGACCATGCCGCAGCCGAGCACTTCCAGCCAGCGGGTGCTGCCATCGGGCTGCTGCCAGGCGATGTCCACTTCCGCGCCCGGTTCAACGAACGGGAAATAGCTGGGGCGGAAGCGCATTTCGAAATCGCGCTCGAAGAAGGCGCGCACGAACTCGGCCAGCGTGCCCTTCAGGTCGGCGAAGGTCGAATGCTCGTCCACCAGCAGGCCTTCCACCTGGTGGAACATCGGCGAGTGGGTCTGGTCGCTGTCGCTGCGGTACACCTTGCCCGCGGCGATCATGCGCAGCGGCGGCGCGTGGTCGCCCATGTAGCGCACCTGCACACCCGAGGTATGCGTGCGCAGCAGGCGGCCGTCGCCGAAGTAGAAGGTGTCATGCATCGCGCGCGCCGGATGGTGCGGCGGGAAGTTCAGCGCCTCGAAGTTGTGCCAGTCGTCCTCGATCTCCGGCCCTTCCGACAGCTCGTAGCCCAGGCGGCCGAAGATGCCGGTGATGCGCTCCAGGGTGCGGGTGATCGGGTGCAGGCCGGCGCGATCGCCATTGCGGCCCGGCAGGGTGATGTCGATGGCTTCGGCCGCCAGGCGCGCATCCAGTGCCGCGTCTTCCAGCAGCGCCTTGCGCTCGCCCAGCGCGCGGGTCAGCGCATCGCGGGCCTGGTTGATGGCTTCACCGGCGGCCTTGCGCTCGTCGGCCGGCAGGGCGCCGAGCTGCTTGAGCTGCGAGGTGATGCTGCCACTCTTGCCAAGCAGGGCCACGCGCAGCTGTTCCAGCACGTCGGGGCTCTGTGCGGCGGCCACATCGGCCAGCGCCTGGGTGGTGAGGGATTGGATGTCGCTCATGGGGGGCCGGAACTCCAGTCGATCTGCCATCGCGATGCGCGAAGGGCCGACCCCTGTCGCCACCGCCGTCCCTGCGCTGCCGCTGTGGCCGCGCCGGGACCCAAAAAAGAATGGGGAAGGACTTGCGCCCTTCCCCATGCATTGCCTTGACCTGACACCGTTCCGAGTGAACGGTTACGGCATCGGGAAGGACTTATGCCGCCAGCGCGCCCTTGGCCTTTTCGGCCAGCGCGGCAAAACCGGCTGCGTCGTGCACGGCGATGTCAGCCAGGACCTTGCGGTCCAGGGTGATGCCAGCCTTCAGCAGGCCGTTCATGAAGCGGCTGTAGCTCAGGCCGTTGATGCGGGCAGCCGCATTGATACGGGTGATCCACAGCGAACGGAAGTTGCGCTTCTTCTGCTTACGGCCGATGTAGGCGTACTGCTGTGCCTTGATGACCGCCTGCTTGGCGACGCGGAAGACCTTGCGACGGGCGTTGTAATAGCCCTTGGCGAGATCCAGGATTTTCTTGTGGCGGCGACGCGCCTGTACGCCACGCTTAACTCGTGCCATTTTTCAGTTCCTCAGAGGTAAGGGAGCATGCGGTCCAGACGGCCTGCGTCTTCTGCACGGACATGGCCCGTCTGACGCAGATTACGCTTACGCTTGGTCGCTTTCTTCGTGAGGATGTGGCTACGGTTGGCGTGGCCGCACTTGTACTTGCCCGAGGCGGTCTTGCGGAAACGCTTGGCCGCTGCCCGGTTGGTCTTGATCTTGGGCATTGCAATGTCCTTGATGGGATTTGACCCTGGTTTCTGACTGATCTGGCGGCGGCCTGGGCCGCTCTTTCCGTCCTGCCATGATCGGCGTACGACCCGTCCTGGGTGGGTCGAGCCGGGCATGATACAGGCAAAACCGCCCTGTCACCAGCCCCTGCAACCCTTTCACCGGCAATTCACCGGGGTGCCGCAAAAGCAAAGGGACGCCATCGGCGCCCCTTCACCCTGAACCATTCAGCCAGGCGCCCCGGAAGGCGGCCGGTCAGGCCTCAGGTCTTCTTCTTCGGTGCGATCATCATGACCATCTGACGCCCTTCCAGGCGCGGACGGGATTCAATGACGATGTCCTCGCCCAGATCGGCCTCGATCCGGTTGGCCATTTCGCGGCCCAGTTCCTGGTGGCTCATTTCACGGCCACGGAAACGGATGTTGACCTTGATCTTGTCACCATCTTCGAGGAACTCACGCATCTTGCGCAGCTTGATCTGGTAGTCGCCCTCGTCCGTGACCGGACGGAACTTCACTTCCTTGATCTCGACCTGCTTGCTCTTCTTCTTGGCCTCGTTGGCCTTCTTCTGCGCTTCGAACTTGAACTTGCCGAAGTCCATGATCTTGCAGACCGGCGGATCGGCCTGCGGCTGGATCTCGACCAGGTCCAGGCCTTCATCTTCGGCCATGGACAGCGCTTCGTCGCGCGACAACACGCCGATCATTTCTCCGTCACTGCCGATCACGCGGACGCGCGGCACACGGATTTCCTGATTCTTGCGGTTCTGTTTGTTGTCAGGGGTGCTGATATTACGTTCTCCCAAGGGTATCGAACCGGTCCGGGTGCCTGTGCGCCCGGACCGGACCTTTGCTTACGCGCCCTCGGCGTGGAGCCGCTCGATGAAGGCCTGCAGGCTCATGCTGCCCAGGTCTTCGCCAGAACGCGTACGCACCGCTACAGCGCCGTTTTCCTTCTCGCGGTCACCAATGACCAGCAGGTACGGCACGCGCTGCAACGTATGCTCGCGGATTTTATAGCCGATCTTCTCGTTACGCAAATCCGAGCTGACGCGGAAGCCTTGCTCCGCAAGGGTTTTGGTCACGCCCGAGACGTATTCAGCCTGGGCGTCGGTGATGTTGGCCACCACCACCTGGGTCGGCGCCAGCCAGGCCGGGAACTGGCCGGCGTGGTGCTCGATCAGGATGCCCAGGAAGCGCTCCATCGAGCCGACGATGGCCCGGTGCAGCATGACCGGGTGCTTCTTCTGGCTGTTCTCGTCCACGTACTCGGCGCCGAGGCGGCCCGGCATCATGAAGTCGACCTGCATGGTGCCCAGCTGCCAGGTACGGCCGATGGCGTCCTTCAGGTGGTACTCGATCTTCGGGCCGTAGAAGGCGCCCTCGCCCGGCAGCTCCTGCCATTCCACCCCATTGCTGGACAGTGCCGAGCGCAGCGCGCCTTCGGCCTTGTCCCAGGTGGCGTCGTCGCCCAGGCGTGATTCCGGACGCAGGGCGATCTTGACCTGGATCTCATCGAAGCCGAAGTGCTGGTAGACCGCCAGCGCCTGCTGGTGGAACGCGGTCACTTCCGCCTCGACCTGGTTTTCGGTGCAGAACACGTGGCCGTCGTCCTGGGTGAAACCACGCACGCGCAGGATGCCGTGCAGCGCGCCGGACGGCTCGTTGCGGTGGCAGGCACCGAACTCGCCATAGCGGATCGGCAGGTCGCGGTAGCTGTGTAGGCCCTGGTTGAACACCTGTACGTGGCCCGGGCAGTTCATCGGCTTGAGCGCGTAGGTGCGCTTCTCCGATTCGGTGAAGAACATCGCGTCCTGGTAGTTGTCCCAGTGGCCGGACTTCTGCCACAGGCTCACGTCCAAGATCTGCGGGCAGCGCACTTCGCCGTAGCCGGTCTTGCGATAGACCTTGCGCATGTACTGCTCGACCACCTGCCACAGCGCCCAGCCCTTGGGGTGCCAGAACACCAGGCCCGGGGCCTCTTCCTGCAGGTGGAACAGGTCCTGCTGCTTGCCGATGCGGCGGTGGTCGCGCATTTCGGCTTCTTCGATGCGCTTGATGTACGCCTCGAGCTGCTTCTTGTCGGCCCAGGCGGTGCCGTAGATGCGCTGCAGCTGCTCGTTCTGCGCGTCACCGCGCCAGTAGGCGCCGGAGATGCGGGTCAGCTTGAAGGCCTTCAGGAAGCGGGTGTTCGGCACGTGCGGGCCACGGCACATGTCCACGTATTCCTGGTGGTAGTACATGCCCATCGCCTGGATGTCGTCGGACATGTCCTCGATCAGGCGCAGTTTGTAGTCCTCGCCGCGGGCCTTGAAGATCTCGACCACTTCGGCGCGCGGCGTCATCTTCTTGATGACGTCGTAGTCCTGGGCGATCAGCTCGCCCATGCGCTTCTCGATCGCCGCCATGTCTTCCGGGGTGAACGGGCGCTCGGAGTAGATGTCGTAGTAGAAGCCCTCGGCGATCACCGGGCCGATGACCATCTTGACGTCCGGGTACAGCTGCTTGACGGCGTGGCCGACCAGGTGGGCGCAGGAGTGGCGGATGATCTCCACGCCCTCCTCGTCCTTGGCGGTGATGATGCGCAGGCTGGCATCGTGGTCGATGACATCGCTGGCATCGACCAGCACGCCATCGACCGAGCCGGCGATGGTGGCCTTGGCCAGGCCGGCGCCGATCGACTGGGCGACGTCCATGACGCTGACGGGGTTTTCGAACTCGCGGCGGCTGCCGTCGGGAAGGGTGATATTGATCATCGCAGTGGCTTCGTGCGGGGCCCGCCGGGCGGGCTGGAAAGCGTTCCCGGGCGATGGCCCGGGCAATAAAAAAGCGCCGCGAGGGCGCCTGGAACGCAGGGCCTTCGGGGGCAGGTCAACCGTGGGCGGTGGTAGTGCTCATGTCGCACGCTCGGCCGGCGCTGGGCGCGGGCCACCTTGTTCCAGTCAGGGGTCTGCGACGATCTTAAACCAGCAGGGAGGAAAGCCCAAGCCGGCCGGGGCCTGCCGCCGGCAATCGCGGCTGAATGGCCGTCGCTGGCGGGGCCAAATATCAATGATTACCATACGCAGGCGTTTCTCACTCGCGTGTGGCGCGCCCCTTCCTGGCCCTGGAACCACCCATGTATACGCTGTCGCTGCCGGCCCGTGCCGGCCTGCTCCGTGCCCCACTCTCCGCCCTCGCCCTTGCCGTCTGCGGCATGCTTCCGGGCCTGGCCGCGGCCGACGAGGCGCGTACGCTCGACACCGTGCAGGTGACCGCCCCGATCGCCACCGAGAGCGGCAGCGCGACCAAGACCGATACCCCGCTGCGCGAGATCCCGCAGTCGATCTCGGTCATCACCGACCGGCAGATGCGCGACCGTGGCATCCATGGCGTTGAAGAGGCGGTGTGGTACACCGCCGGCGCCCAGGGCGGCCAGTACGGCGAAGACACGCGCAGCGACTGGCTGCTGGTCCGTGGTTTCAAACCCGCCCGCTACCTTGATGGCCTGGCCACGGTGGAAGGCACCTGGACCGGCGAATCGCGCCTGGAGCCCTATGGCCTGGAGCGCATCGATGTGCTGAAGGGCCCGGCCTCGGTCAACTACGGTGCGATGCCGCCGGGCGGCCTGATCAACTTCGTCAGCAAGCGGCCGCACGCCAACCCGTTGCAGGAAGTGGAGCTGCAGGTCGGCAACTACGGCCTGAAGCAGGCCGCCTTCGACATCGGCGGTGCGCTCAATGACAGCGGCAGCGTGCTCTACCGGCTGGTCGGCCTGGCCCGCAACAGCGACAACGTGATCGACCACGTCCATGACGATCGCTACTACCTGGCCCCCTCGCTGACCTGGACGCCGGACGATGCCAACGCGCTGACCGTGCTGGCGCGCTACCAGAAGAACGACACGGTCGAAACCGGCGGCTTCCTGCCTTACCAGGGCACGGTGGTGCCCGGCGCCAACGGCCGCTACATCTCCCGCCACTTCTTCAGCGGCGAGCCGGGCGTGAACGACTACACCAAGGAAAGCGCCGCGCTCGGCTATGAATTCCGCCATGACTTCGGCGATGGCACCGTGTTCAACCAGAACGTGCGCTACAGCTGGGCCGAAGTGGACGCCAGCCGCGGCAGCCTGGGCCTGTTCGGCCTGGTGTCGCCGGACAGCACCGAGCTGGTGCGCTACTACTACCCGCGCCTGGACAAGTCCGAAAGCGTGGCCATCGACAACAACCTGACTTTCCGCTTCCGCACCGGCCGTGCCGAGCACACGGTGCTGGCGGGGCTGGACTACCGTCGCGCGCGCAACGATTACGCCTCGGCATTCCTGTTCGGCGCGCCCGGCATCGATGCCTACAACCCCGTGTATGGCGCGCCGGTGCAGGTACCCGACTACACCTCGCGCCAGGTGCAGACGCAGAGCACGCTGGGCCTGTACCTGCAGGACCAGATCCGCATCGACCGCTGGCTGGTCACGCTGGCCGGCCGCCAGGACTGGGTCGGTACCGATACCGAGCAGCGCATCGGCACCGCCAGCCGCGCCCACCAGAGCGATGACAGGTTCTCCGGCCGGGTGGGCGTGAACTACCTGTTCGACAATGGCGTGAGCCCCTACGTGAGCTGGTCGCAGTCGTTCCAGACCACCATCGGTACCGACTATGCGGGGCGCGCGTTCGTGCCGACCACCGGCGAGCAGTTCGAGGCCGGCGTGAAGTACCAGCCCGAGGGTGGCCGCCTGCTGCTGACCGCGGCGGCGTACCAGATCGAGCAGGACAACACGCTCACCGTCGACCCGCAGCACACCCTGTTCTCGATCCAGCAGGGCCAGACCCGCGTGCGCGGTGCCGAGCTGGAAGGGCGCTGGAACATCGGCCAGGGCCTGAGCGTGTACGGCAGCTACACCCGCCTCGACGCCAAGGTCCGGCGCAGCACCGATGCCGCTTCGGTAGGCAAGCGGGTGGCGCTGGTGCCGAAGGAAAGCGCGTCGCTGGGCGCCGACTACACCTTCACCGCCGGCGCGCTGAGCGGGTTCGGCTTCGGTGCGGGCGTGCGCTACAACGGCGGCATCTACGGCGACATCTACAACGACTGGTACACGCCGTCGTTCACCCTCATCGATGCCAGCGTGCATTACGACCGCGGCCCGTGGCGCCTGCTGGTCAATGCCGCCAACGCCGCCGACAGGAAGTACGTGTCGGCCTGCAACAGCGCGACCTGGTGCTACTACGGCTACCCGCGTACCGTCACCGCCAGCCTGCGCTACCAATGGTG
Source organism: Stenotrophomonas sp. GD04024 (assembly GCF_029837545.1). Lineage (NCBI taxonomy): Bacteria > Pseudomonadati > Pseudomonadota > Gammaproteobacteria > Lysobacterales > Lysobacteraceae > Stenotrophomonas > Stenotrophomonas sp. GD04024. Next base: position 66,656 of record NZ_JAOEDV010000017.1, read on the forward strand.
AGCCCGCGATGATCACGGTAGGCCTGTCGACGCTGGGATTCTGCAGCCTGGGCATGCTGGCGGCGATGTTCTCGGCGCTGGCGTTCTATGCCGCCTCGCCGCACTGCCGCTGGCCACGCCTGCGCCGCGCTGGACGCCTCGGCCACCAGATCGGCCTGGTCGCCGCCGCCGCATCGCTGTGGCTGTGGATGGCCGAGCTGGGCTTCGCCGCTGGCCTGGTCGCAATGCTGTGCACCTGGATGCTGTCGGCGATGCTGCTGCCGGCATTGGCCGCGTGGCATCGCCCCGGCGCGGAGACACCGTGATGTGGGCGCGCGCGTTTGCCGGTATCTTCGCCGGCTTCTTCCTGGCGGCCGCCGCCACCGGACTGGTCACCTGGCTGCCACCGGGCCCGTGGCAGAACGCCCTGGTGCCTGCGCTGATCGCCTTCGTGCCGCTGTGGATGCTGGCGGCTTTGTGGGCCTTCAGTTTCCGCCGCGCGGGATATGCCTGGCTGGCCCTGGCCGGCAGCGCGGCGGCTGGTTTCGCTGTGCTCGGGCTGCTGCGCATGGCCGGCGCCGTGCAATGAGATCAATCGCATGAAGTTCAGCTCGCAGACCCTGCGCACGTTCACCACCCTGCACACCTGGGTCGGCCTGGTGGCCGGCTTCGGGCTGTTCGTGGCCTTCTATGCCGGTGCGCTGACCCTGTTCCACCACGACCTGCCGCTGTGGCAGACGCCGGGCGCGGCCACTGCGTTGCCCGCCAGCCTGGATGACGCGCAGTACCTGCTGGAGGACGTACTGGCCGCACATGCGGAAGCACGCCGGCATGTCGGCATGACCTTCCCCGGTGCCGAGCATCCGCAGCCGCTGGCCTACTGGCAGGCCGACGACGGGGGGTGGCGCTATGCCTGGCCCGGGCAGACCGCCGGCAGCCCGACGCCGCCGCAGTCGGGCCTGGCCGAACTGGTCAACGAGCTGCACTACAGCCTGGGCCTGCCGGTAGCCGGCATCTACGTGATGGGCATCGTCAGCCTGCTGTATGGCATGGCCCTGCTCAGTGGCCTGGTGATCCATCTGCCGAAACTGCTCGGCGACCTGTTCGCGCTGCGCCCGGGCCGCAACCTCAAGCAGCTGTGGCAGGACGCACACAACGTGATCGGTGTGCTCAGCCTGCCGTTCCACCTCATGTTCGCGGTGACCGGTGCCCTGCTCTGCCTGGTGTTCATCCAGATCGCCCTGCTCAACCCGCTCATCTTCGAAGGCAAGGCCCTGCAGGCGGTGCCGACGGCGATGGACACCGCGCCCGTGCGCGCCGCCAGCGGCGTGCCGGCCGCTCCGGGCAGCCTGCGCGAACTGCATGCGCGCGCGCTGGAAGTGGCACGCGCGCAGGGCGTGACCGATTTCGAACCGGCCTACCTGAAACTGGCCAACGGCGGTGATGCCAATGCCACCATCGAGATCACCGGTGAATCCAGCGGCACCCTCGGCCCGCTCGGCTCGGTCGCGCTGGACGTCGCCAGTGGCCGCCTGCTGGCCAGCCAGCTGCCCGGCCACCGCGATGCCAACCACGCCACGCTCAGCGCCGCCTACGCGCTGCATTTCGGTGAGTTCGGCAATGGCGTGGTGGTCTGGCTGTACTTCCTGCTGGGCCTGGGCGGTGCCTTCCTGTTCTATTCGGGCAACCTGCTGTGGATCGAATCGCGGCGCAAGCGCCGGCAACCACAGCAGCCGCGCTCCGGGGTGAACATGGCGCGGGCCACGGTGGGCGTGTGCATCGGCCTGTGCGTGGCGATCTCGGTCGCGTTCGCCAGCGCCCTGGTGCTGGAACGGGTGGCACCGTCCGCCGTTGATCACGGCATCCGCTGGGCCTGTTTCGGCAGCTGGGCCGCCTGTGCACTGTGGGCGGCACTGCGCCGTCCGGCCCAGGCGGCACGCGAGCTGCTCTGGGCCGCCGCGATCAGCACCGCGCTGGTGCCGGTGCTGCACGGCGCCCTCAGCGGTGACTGGTTGTGGCGCGCGGCCGCGCATGGGCACTGGCCGCTGTTCTGGGTCGATGCGATCGCACTGGCCATGGCATTCGGCTTTGCCCGGCTGGCACTGGCCAGCCAGCGTCGCGCGCGCAACGGCGATCCCAACAGCGTCTGGGCCAATTGAGGCGCCCGCCCGGCACTCCGTAGAGTCGAGCTTGCTCGACTGCTGTTGCCTTCTCGCCTCGCGTAGTCGAGCAAGCTCGACGCCACGGCATCCCGGAAAACGGCCTCGGTAGAGTCGAGCTTGCTCGACTGCCGTTGCCTTCTCGCCCCACGCAGTCGAGCAAGCTCGACTCTACGGCATCCGGATCACGCGCCGCTGGGGTAACGGCTGACTTCGATCAGATTGCCGTCAGGGTCGCGGAAGTACACCGACTCGATCGGCCCCAATGCACCTGTGCGCGGCACCGGCCCCTCTTCCACCACGACAGCCTGCGCGCGCAGATGGGCCAGCACGTCGGCAGTCGCCGTGCCCGTGACCAGGCACAGATCGGCACTGCCCGGCGTGGGCTGCGCGGCGTGCGGCTGCAGCGGCGCACTGGCCGGGTGCAGGTTGATCTTCTGCTGGCCGAACTGCAGCGCAGTGCGGCCGGCGCCGAAACGCACGACCTGCATGCCAAGCACGCGCTGATAGAAGTCACAGCTGCGCTCGATGCCGGCAACGGTGAGGACCAGATGGTCGAGGCGGTCGATGAGGATCATGCCCGCAGCTTAACGCTGCGGGCGTTGCCTGGCTGTGCGGCCTGGGGCCGATGGCGTTGCCGATCGCGCCGGGCATCGCCCGGCATCCACGCGCGGCTCAGTCGCCGATGCGGGCCTTCTGCCACGGGCCAAGCATGGCGTTGAGCAGGCTGGCCTGTTCGTCATCGCCGGTCAGCTCCCACATGAACACCCCGGCCAGGCCCTGCTCGCGGGCGAACTGCGCGCGCAGCCCGATCGAGCGCGGGTCTTCGTAGCTGATGAAGATCTTCTGCTGCGGGTTGTACAGCCACGGGCTCTGCGCCTGCGGCTGCCAATGCTTCGTCCAGCCGGGCTGGTCGAGATAGCGCGCCTTGATCACCCGCCAGTCGCCCGCGTCGGCCGGTGCGCTGTAGGCCTGGTACAGCCCATCGGCGGCGTCACCGGTGACCTTGAAGCCACGGCCATAGAACGGCACGCCCAGCACCAGCTTGTCGGCCGGCACACCGTGGTCGCGGTAGTACTGCACCGCGCCGGCCACGTTGTTCCAGCGCCGCAGTTCCGGTGCCAGCGGATCGGCCGGCACTTCATGCAGCGGGGCGTTGAAGGTCGACACCGCCGAGAAGCCGGTGCCCATGTCGTAGCTCATCAGGTTGATGAAATCGAACACCCTGGCCAGCGCCGGCAGGTCGTAGCTGGCCGCCGGATCGTAGGGGCCATCGGTCTGCAGGCGACCGGCGGCCAATGCGGCGGTCAGCAGCATCGGCTGCCCCTGCTTGCGCCCGCGGGCGTCGAGTGCGACGCGGAACGCCTGCGCAAGCCTGGTCAGGTTGGCGCGATCCTGCGGGCGATGTGCCAGCTCCTTCGGCCCACCACTGACCGGGAATTCCCAGTCGATGTCCACGCCATCGAAGCTGCCGGCGTGGCGATCGAAGAACAGCGCCATGCAGGAATCGACCAGGCGCTTGCGGCTGGCCTCAGTCAGCGCCGCATCGGAGAAACCGCCCGCGCCCCAGCCGCCGATGGAAATCAGCGTGCGCAGGTGCGGATGCGCCTTCTTCAGCTCGGCCAGCGCAGCGAAGTTGGCCGGCGCTCCGGCACCGACCGTGCAGCGGCCGTCTTCAATGGTGGAAAACGCATAGAACAGGTGGGTCAGGCGTTCGGCCGGAATGCTCGACACCGGATAGCGCTCGGCCGACCCGCCAGGATAGTAGGCACCGAAGATCGGCGCCTCCGGTGCCGCAGCGGCGTGTGCAGCGATGGGCAGGGCGCCGGCAATCAGCACGGCAAGGACGGCCACGGTCTGGCGCAACATGGGATCTCCCGGTTCGAAGGCGCAGCCACGTTAGCAAACCGATGTGCCTGCGGTACGGATGTCGCGGCATGTCGTCCAGTGGACACGCGTGCTCCCACCCAGGACGACACGCCAGCGGTCACGCCATTGCCATCGTGCGCCGCAGCAGGACAGCCGCCGACGCCGCGCTATCCCTCCCCTGCATCCGCTAAGGTAGCCGCGGATCTTCAACCTTGCATGGACATGAGCAGCGACCACGACAACACCGACGACGGCGCACGGCTGGATGACGCCACGCTCGACGAACTGCAGGCGCTGGAAGCCCGTGCCTATGCCGCATTCCACGAAGGCGACCTCGCGCGGGCCGTGGCCCTGTTCGGTGAATTGACCGGGCATGCCCCGGAGGTTCCCTACCTGCATTACATGCGCGGGCTCGCCCACAAGTACCTGCGCGAGTGGCCGGCCTCGCTGCGGGACAACCTGCAGTCGGAACAGCTGCATGTCGAGCTCGATGTAGCCACCGCATGGAATGCCGGTATCGCCGCCACTGCACTGGGTGACTGGACCGAGGCCCGGCGCCAATGGAGCCGCTGCGGCATCACCGTGCCCGGCGACGCGGGGCCGATCGACGGCGATTTCGGCGTGGCCTGCCTGCGCCTGGCGCCGTGGTCCACCGCCGAGGTGGTCTACATGCGCCGCATCGATCCGGTACGCGCCCGCATCGACAATGTGCCGCTGCCGGAAAGCGGCTTCCGCTTCGGTGACATCGTGCTGCATGACGGCGCCTCGACCGGCCACCGCACCTACCGGGAGCAGAGTGTGCCGGTGTTCAATGCGATGCAGCGCCTGCAGCCATCGGACATGGCCACCTTCACTGTGTTCGTGCAGTGCGATTCCGCCGATGACATCGCTGCCCTGGAAGCCATGCAGCTGCCCGGGATCGGCATGGTCGAGGATTGGACCGCGACCGTGCGCAGGCTGTGCCGCCGTTGCAGCTACGGAACGCCGCACCAGCACGATGACGCAGCGGAGCGCGCGGACGGCTGGACGCGCGCGCGCGATCTCGGCATTGCCGCGCAAGGGCGTGCCTCGGTGGAAAAACTGCTGGCAACGTGGACCGCTGCGGCACCGGGACGCGTGCTGGAAGCCATCGAACAGCGCGAGCATCCGCTGAGTGAGCCCGAGCCGGGACAGGTCTGGTGGCTGGGGGAGGAAGAAGAGGAAGAAGATGCCCGGTAAGGCCGAGCATGTTCGACTCCGGCGATGCCTTCAACAGCGTGTCAACCAAGGTTGACACCTACCGGGGCAAGGCGCAGAGCGTTGTCGCACAAGGCCTTCAGAATTCTTCAGGCGGCTTTCCAGCACTTCAGATGCGGTGCTGGCTCAATCGGGCTCCCTTTCGATGGAGCCCGCCGATGCGTTCGATCCTGCCCGTCCTGACCCTGCTCTGCGCCGTGTGTGCCGCGCCGCCGCTCACCGCTCGCGCCGCGCCGCCAGATCCGGCACGCCTGCTGGCGCTGCAGCAGGCCATCGCCCGCGATGAACTCAAGCAGATCCGCAGCGTGCTGCTGCAGGTCGATGGCCAGGTGGTCTACGAGGGCTACTTCAACGGCGCCGACGCACAGACGCTGCATGACGTGCGCTCGGCCAGCAAGGGCGTGTCGGCACTGCTGGTCGGCGCCGCCATCGGCGAGGGACGCGTACCCGGCGTGCAGGCCCGGGTGTACGACTACTTCCCGGCGTTCACCGCGCAGCACGCGGTCGACCCGCGCCTGCGCGCCACTACCCTGCAGGACCTGCTGACCATGAGCAGCCTGTGGGAGTGCGATGACGAGAACCCGTTCTCGGCCGGCCACGAAGAACGCATGTACGTCACCGAGCGGTGGCTGGACTTCGCGCTGGCGCTGCCGGTGAAGGGCTTTGCGCCCTGGATGCAGCGGCCGCAGGACAGCCCGCATGGCCGCGCGTTCGCCTACTGCACGGCCAACCCGTTCGTGCTCGGTGCCGTGCTTGAACAGGCCAGCGGCCAACCGCTGGCCGACTATGCCGCACGCGTTCTGGAGCAGCCGCTGGGCATCACCCACAGCCAGTGGAACCGTTCGCCGGAGGGCATCGGCATGGGCGGCGGCGGCACCCGCTACCGCACGCGTGACCTGGCCCGGTTCGGCCAGCTGGTGCTGGACGGTGGACGCTGGCAGGGTCGCCAGCTGGTCCCCGCGGACTACATCGCGGCGATGGTGCAGGCGCAGGCCACGACGCCCGATGGCAGCGATTATGGCTACCAGTGGTGGGGCCTGAAGCTCGATGTGCAGGGTGCGTCGCGCACCGTGTGGGCGATGTCCGGCAATGGCGGCAACTATGTGTTCGTGCTGCCCGAACAGCGCGTGGTGGCCGTGGTCACCAGCCAGGCCTTCAACCGCTCCTTCGCCCATCCGCAGTCGCGGCGCATCCTCACCGAGTTCCTGCTGCCGGCGCTACGCTGAGGGCGGCCAGGTCCTCCGGCCGCCAGGCGGCGGCCAACACCTGCGCGCGCTGACGGGCGATGTCGGTATCGATGCGCTCCAGCAACGCGGGCCAGCCCGGGGCGCCGTGCAGGGGCACCAGCAGCGGCGTGGCGCGCAGCCACGCCACGTCGCGGAAGCCATCATCGACGGCCTGATGCAATGCGGCGACGGCCGCATCTGTACGTCCAGCAGCCTGCAGCAGCAATGCCCGCTCCACGCCCGTGTCGGACCAGCCGTCGCCCGCGCTGGCGTCGAGCTGCTGCAGACGCTGCCCGAGCCACGCGTCCTGCGCCGGCTGCGCGCCGTACAGGCCCGCCAGCGTCTGCCCCAGTGATTGCTGGGGCCGCAGCTGGCGGCCGCGCTCAAACGCCGCTGCCGCCATCACCGGGTCACCGGCCAGCAGCGCGAGCTCTCCCTTCATCCGCAGCAGCTGCGGGTGTGGCGTGCCCCGCGCCAGCGCCTCGTCCAGCGCCTGCCTGGCCTGTTGCGGCGCGCCGGCCAGATACAGGCTGCGTGGCCAGGCGATATTGGAGAAGACGTTGTCCGGGTAGAGCTGGAAGTTGTGCGCGTGGCGTTGCGCCGCAGCCTGGGTGAAGCCCAGCAGTTCCAGCTCGCGCGCCACCTGCACGTCGCGGAAACGCACGCGCTCGGGCGCCTTCAATGACAGGTTCTCGCGCAGCGCCGTCACCAACTGGCCGCGCTCCTGCCACAGATACGCCAGCGACGCGCGGCTGCGTTCGTCGGCCGGATCCAGTTCCAGCGCACGCGCGTAACCGGCCATCGCCTGCGGCATGTCGCCGAGGCAGTCCTGCGCATAGCCCCACAGGGCATGGGCGGCGGCATCGCGCGGCGCCCGCCTGCGCTCCTCGCTGGCCAGGGCCAGCGCCTCTTTCACTTGTGCCGGCGAGCCGTTGAACAGGCAGCCCTGCGCTGCCAACGCACGCGACAGTCCCCGCCGCGCCGGCGCGGACTCCGGATCGACCTGCAGCGCGTGCCGGTACAGGCTGATCGCCCGCTCGTTGTTGCTGGCCTGGCCGATGCCGGCGTAATAATCGGCGCGCTGCAGCGCCGCCTGCGCCGCACCGGGTGCAGTCGGCCGCGGCCACCACACCAGCGTTGCGGCGACGCCCAGCGCCACGGCCGCCATCAGGCCCCACCCTGCCCTGCCTCGCCAACGTGACCGGGCAGGCTGTGCGGTACCCGGCAACGGCTGCGCGCACAGCTGGTAGCCGCGCCCGCGTACCGAACGGATGTAGCGCGGCCGGCGGCTGTCATCGCCCAGTGCCTGGCGCAGCAGCTTGACCCGTTGGCTGACCGCATCTTCGCCGACCACTGCCGGCGCCCAGACCTGCGCCGCCAGGGTGTCGAAATCGACGACCTCGGCGCCGTGCGCCAGCATCACGTCCAGCAGCGTCCAGCTCAGGCCGCTGACCGGCAGGACCTGGCCGGCGCGGCTGACCCGCTGTGCCGGGCGGTCAATGTCCAGATCGAGCAGGCGAAGGGTGTCCATGGGCGAAGCATAGCGGCACGCCGGCCGCGGATCGCGGGCAAAGAAAAAGCGGGCCGAAGCCCGCTTTTTCATTTCAGCGATTCCAGAAGCGTGTCAACCAAGGTTGACACCCACCGTAATCGACCGGAGGTCGATTACTCGGCGCTGACGGCGTCGCCTTCTTCCACGGCCTTCATCGACAGGCGGATACGGCCCTGCTTGTCGACTTCCAGCACCTTGACCTTGACCACATCGCCTTCCTTCAGCACGTCGCCGACCTTCTCGACGCGGTCGCTGGAGATCTGCGAGACGTGGACCAGGCCGTCCTTGCCCGGCAGGATGGTGACGAACGCACCGAAGTCCATGATCTTGGCGACCTTGCCTTCGTAGATGCGGCCCGGCTCGACGTCCGAGGTGATCTGCTCGATGCGGGCCTTGGCGGCCTGGGCAGCGATGGCGTTGACCGAAGCGATGACGATGGTGCCGTCATCCTGGATGTCGATCTGGGTGCCGGTTTCCTTGGTGATGGCCTGGATGGTCGAACCACCCTTGCCGATCACTTCGCGGATCTTGTCCGGGTGGATCTTGATGGTCAGCAGGCGCGGCGCGTAGTCGGACAGCTCCGAACGCGGGGCGGTCAGGCCGTGGGCCATTTCGCCCAGGATGTGCAGACGGCCAGCCTTGGCCTGCTGCAGGGCCTGCTTCATGATCTCTTCGGTGATGCCTTCGATCTTGATGTCCATCTGCAGGGCGGAGATGCCCTCAGCGGTACCGGCCACCTTGAAGTCCATGTCGCCCAGGTGATCTTCGTCACCCAGGATGTCGGACAGGACGACGAAACGCTCGCCTTCCTTGACCAGGCCCATGGCGATACCGGCAACCGGCGCCTTCACCGGCACGCCGGCGTCCATCAGGGCCAGCGACGAGCCGCAGACCGACGCCATCGACGAGGAACCGTTCGACTCGGTGATTTCCGAGACGACGCGGATGGTGTACGGGAAGGCTTCCAGCGACGGCATGACAGCCAGCACGCCGCGCTTGGCCAGGCGACCGTGGCCGATTTCGCGGCGCTTCGGGCCCATCATGCGGCCGCACTCACCCACCGAGAACGGAGGGAAGTTGTAGTGGAACAGGAAGTTCTCCTTGTACTCACCGGCAACGGCGTCGATGACCTGGCCGTCACGGGCGGTGCCCAGGGTGATGGTCACGATGGCCTGGGTTTCGCCGCGGGTGAACAGCGAGGAACCGTGGGTACGCGGCAGCACGCCGGTCTTCACGGCGATCGGGCGGACGGTGTCCAGCGCACGGCCGTCGATGCGGACCTTGGTGTCCAGCACCGAGTCACGCATGGTGCGGTATTCCAGCTCGCCGAATTCCTTCGACAGCTCGGCCGGGTTCCAGCCCTCGGCGGCCACTCGGCCAGCCAGGGTTTCGACCACGTCCTTCTTGATCGCCGAGATGGCGTCACGGCGCTGCAGCTTGTCGCGCACCTGGAAGGCTTCGCCCAGGCGCGGGCCGATGGCTTCCTTCAGGGCGGAGATCAGCGCGTCGTTCTTGGCCGGGGCTTCCCAGGTCGACGGCTTGGTGCCGGCTTCGACGGTCAGCTCGTTGATCGCGTTGATGACCTTCTGCATTTCGCGGTGACCGAAGGTCACGGCGCCCAGCATCACTTCTTCGGACAGCAGCGCGGCTTCGGATTCGACCATCAGCACGGCGTTGGAGGTACCGGCGACAACCAGTTCCAGCTGCGAGTCAGCCAGTTCGCTGACGGTCGGGTTCAGGATGTACTCGCCGTTCTTGTAACCGACCTTGGCAGCGCCGATCGGACCCATGAACGGGGTGCCGGCCAGGGCCAGCGCAGCCGAGGCACCGATCAGGGCCGGGATGTCACCGTCCACGTCCGGGTTCAGCGACATGACCGTGGCGATGATCTGCACTTCGTTCTTGTAGTCTTCCGGGAACAGCGGGCGGATCGGACGGTCGATCAGACGCGAGATCAGGGTTTCCTTCTCGGTCGCACGGCCTTCGCGCTTGAAGAAACCACCCGGGATACGGCCGCCGGCGTAGAACTTTTCCTGATAATCGACGGTCAGCGGGAAGAAGTCCTGGCCTTCGCGCGCGCTCTTGGCGGCGACGGCGGTGACCAGCAGTACGGTGTCGTCCATCTTGACGATGACGGCACCGCTGGCCTGGCGGGCGACTTCGCCGGTCTCAAGCGTGACGGTGTGCTTGCCGTACTGGAAGGTTTTGGTGATTTTTGCCACGGAGGGTGTCCTTGGGGATGCTGTCTGCGAATTTGGACCGTCGGCGACCCTTGCCGCCTGCGGGTGGCCGGATCGTTCCGGCCTGAATCGGGGATTGCGGTGCTACAAAACAAAACCGCGGCGCATCGCTGCGCCGCGGGGGATTCGTTGCTTAGCGACGCAGGCCAAGCTTTTCGATCAGGGCCTTGTAACGCTCGACGTCCTTCTTCTTCAGGTAGTCGAGCAGGCTGCGACGGCGGTTGACCATCTGCAGCAGGCCGCGGCGGCTGTGGTGGTCCTTCTTGTGGGTCTTGAAGTGGCCGGTCAGCAGTTCGATGCGGGCGGTCAGCAGTGCAACCTGGACTTCCGGGGAGCCGGTGTCGGCGGCGCTGCGCTTGTTGTCTTCAATGACCTTCTGGGTGTCGATCGACATTTTCTTTTTTCTCTGTGATGCGTGGCCGGCAGGAACGCGCTTCGCGCACCGCCAGGCTCGCCGTGGACTACGAGGATGAAACCTGCGCGAGGCAGGCTGCCGGAAAACGGCCGCGAAATTGTAACGGCCGGGGTCTTCCGGGACAAGGTCCGGGGCTGAACCGGCGGGCCCCGGTCAGAGGTTGAAACGGCGCTGGGGGGCCAGCAGGCCACTGTCATCGACCTGGCCCAGCCCCTGGACAGCATCGTCCGGGCCGAACACGGCGACCAGGCCGCGCGGCCAGGACAGGTCGCGCTGGCGCTGGCCGACACAGAACCGGTGGGCCTGGTCGGCGTCGAGGTCGACCCGCGGGTACTCGGCCAGGCCGGCGGCCAGGGGCAGCAGCAGCGCATCCATGGCGGCCTCGTCACCCGCCTCGACCATCGCCCGCAGCTGGTCCAGGGTGACCATCGCCGGCGCGCGGAACGGCTCAACCCAGAGCCGGCGCAGCGCGCTGATATGGGCACCGCAGCCCAGGCGTTCACCGAGGTCGCGGGCCAGGCTGCGGATGTAGGTACCCGAGCCGCAGGTGATGCGCAGGCGCAGCCGTTCCGGCTGCTGCTCCAGCACCTCGATGGCGTGCACCTGCACCTCGCGCTCGGGCGCCTCGATGACGTCGCCACGGCGGGCCTTCACATACAGCGGCTCACCGCCCTGCTTCAGCGCCGAATAGATCGGCGCCCGCTGCAGGATGCTGCCGGTCAGCGGCGCCAGGGCGGCCTGCAGGGCCTGCGCGCTGACTGCCGGCACCGGGCGCTGCAGCAGCACCTGGCCTTCGGAATCGTCGGTATCGGTGGTCTGTCCAAGCACGATCTCGGCGTCGTAGGCCTTGGCCGAGCCCAGCAGCAGGCCGGCGATCTTGGTCGCCTCGCCGAAGCACAGCGGCAGCAGGCCGGTGGCCAGCGGGTCGAGGCTGCCGGTGTGACCGCCCTTTTCGGCGCGGAACAGGCGACGGGCCACCTGCAGGGCGGCGTTGGAGCTCATGCCGGTCGACTTGTCGAGCAGCAGGATGCCATCCAGGCGGCGGAACTGAATTCGGGTCATGACAGGAAGTTGTAGAGCCGGGCCATGCCCGGCTGCCGCAGCGCGGCCCGCACGGGCATCGCGTTGCCGGAACGGAAAGACGCCGGGCACGGGCCCGGCGCTGCCTTATTCTTCGTCGCTCTCGCGACGCTTCTCCGCGGCCAGCGTATCGGGCAAGTCGCGCAGGATGTTGTCGATGTGCTCACCACGGTCGACCGAATCGTCGTAGTGGAAGTGCAGCTCCGGCACGTGGCGCAGCTTCATGGCACGGGCCAGGTCCATGCGCAGGCGGTAGCCCAGCTCCTTCAGGCCGGCCACGGCTTCAGCCGAGCGTTCCGGCATCAGCGCGGTGACGAACACCTTGGCATGGGCCATGTCGCGGGTGATTTCCACGTCGGACACGCTCACCGAGGGCAACCCGTGCTCGCGCACGGCGTTGTGCACCAGGGTGCCGAGTTCACGGCGCAGCTGGGCGGAGACACGGTCGGTT
>NZ_JAOEDV010000018.1:0-77505 GCF_029837545.1 Stenotrophomonas sp. GD04024
CCGGAATCTCTCTCCTCCCATTCCCCAGGCCGATGCAACCGAACACCAAGCTGCCCAAGGTCGGTACCACGATCTTCACCGTGATGTCCCAGCTCGCCGCCGAACACGGCGCGGTCAACCTCGGCCAGGGCTTCCCGGACTTTTCCGCGCCGCAGCGCCTGATCGATGAAACCGCCAGGGCGATGGCCACCGGGCTGAACCAGTACCCGCCGATGACCGGCGTGGCGCCGCTGCGCCAGGCCATCGCGCAGAAGGCGCTGGACTGCTACGGCGCGCAGGTGGATGCCGACAGCGAGATCACCGTCACCAGCGGCGGCACCGAGGCCATCTTCAACGCCATCCACGCCGTGGTGCGTGCCGGCGAGGAAGTGATCGTGCTCGACCCGGCCTACGACTGCTACGAGCCGGCGATCGACCTGGCCGGCGCCAAGGCCGTGCATGTGTCGCTGGACCCGCAGACCTTCGCCGTCGACTGGGATCGCGTGCGTGCGGCGATCACCCCGCGCACCCGCATGCTGATCGTCAACACCCCGCACAACCCCTCCGGCGCGATGCTGTCGGCGCAGGACATGCAGGCGCTGGCCGAGCTGTTGCGCGGCACGCAGATCTACCTGATCTCCGATGAGGTGTACGAGCACATCATCTATGACGGCCGCCGCCACGAGTCGGCGCTGCGCTACCCGGAACTGCGCGAGCGTGCGTTCGTGATCTCCAGCTTCGGCAAGACCTACCACTGCACCGGCTGGAAGATTGGCTATGCGATCGCGCCGCCGGCGCTGACCGCTGAGTTCCGCAAGGTGCACCAGTACAACACCTTCACCAGCTTCGGCCCGGCACAGTACGGTTTCGCCGCGATGATCCGTGACGAGCCCGAGCATCACCTGGAGCTGGGCGCGTTCTACCAGGCCAAGCGCGATCGCTTCCGCGAGCAACTGGCCGGCACCCGGCTGAAGGCGCTGCCGGTGCCGGGCGGCTATTTCCAGCTGGTCGATTACTCGGCCATCAGCGATCTGCCGGACCATGAGTTCGTGAAGTGGCTGACCATCGAGAAGGGCGTCACCGCCATTCCGCTGTCGCCGTTCTACGAGAACCCGCCGGCCGGCCAGCGCCTGGTGCGGCTGTGCTTCGCCAAGAACGAAGCGACCATGGACGCGGCGATCGAACGCCTGCGTTTGCTGTGAGTGGGGCGCTGAACATGCAGGACCTGCGCATTTCCCTCGTCCAGGGCGACACCCGCTGGCACGACCCGGCCGCCAACCGTGCCTATTACGGTGCGTTGCTGGCGCCGCTGGCCGGCACCACCGACCTGGTGATCCTGCCGGAGACCTTCACCAGTGGCTTCTCCAACGAAGCCATCGCCCAGGCCGAAGGCATGGACGGCCCGACCGTGGCCTGGGTGCGTGAGCAGGCCAAGGCGTTGAACGCGGCAGTGATCGGCAGCGTGCAGCTGCGTGAGGGCGAGGGCGTCTACAACCGCCTGCTGTTCGCCACGCCGGACGGTGCACTGCAGTACTACGACAAGCGTCACCTGTTCCGCTATGGCGGCGAACACGAGCGCTATGCCGCCGGCCGCGAGCGCCTGAGCGTGGAGTGGAAGGGCTGGCGGATCAATCCGCAGGTCTGCTACGACCTGCGCTTCCCGGTGTTCTGCCGCAACCGCTACAACGTCGAGCGCCCCGGGCAGCTGGACTTCGACCTGCAGATCTTCGTCGCCAACTGGCCGTCGGCGCGTGCCTACGCGTGGAAGACGCTGCTGCGTGCGCGGGCCATCGAGAACCTGTGCTTCGTGGCGGCGGTCAACCGCATCGGCGTGGACGGCAACCAGCTGCATTACGCTGGCGACAGTGCCGTGATTGATTTCCTTGGCCAGCCGCAGGTGGAGATCCGCGAGCGCGAGCAGGTGGTGACCACCACGATCTCTGCCGAGGCGCTGGCCGCGCACCGCGCACGCTTCCCTGCGATGCTCGATGCCGATGCCTTCCACCTGGACGAGCGCGCCTGAGTGCTGCCTTCCCACCGGATGACACCATGAAATTCTCCCTGCTGCTGGCCCTGGGCCTGCTCGCCACCGCGCTGACCGCTCCTGCGGCGCAGGCGGCCGGCAACATCGACTGCGACCTGCGCTACAACCTGTCCGGCTGGTCGCTGTTCTACAAGACCGCCTCGGGTACCGGCACCATCCAGTGCACCAACGGCGCGCGCATTCCGGTGCGCATCAAGGTCACCGGCGGTGGCCTGACCGTTGGCAAATCGAAGATCGTCGACGGCAAGGGCCGCTTCACCGGCGCCTATTCGCTGGACGACCTGCTCGGCAAGTACGTGGCGCTGGGGGCGCACGCCGGCGCGATCCGCTCCGGTGGTGCCGTGGCGATGACCAAGGGCGACGTGTCGCTGGCGCTGGCCGGTAGCGGCCGTGGCTGGGACCTGGGTGTGGACGGCTCCTCGTTCGTGATCCGGCGCCGCTGAACCCGCGAAAAGGGGACGGAGGGAATTAAGTCGTTTTTGCCGTTCGGCGCGCACTGTGGCAAAAACGACTTAATTCCCTCCGTCCCCTTTTTCTTGCGCAACGAAAAACCCCGGCCGGAGCCGGGGTTTCTCATTTCAAGCGTATCGGCGATCAGCCGCCGCGCGGGCCGCTGCGGCGCGGGCCGCCCGGACCGCGGTTGCCGCCGGGGCCACCCGGGCCACGGTTGCCACCCGGACCACCGGGACCACGGTTACCGCCCGGGCCACGGTTGCCGCCGCCCGGACCACGGCCGCCCGGACGGGCGCCGTGTGCCGGCTTCGGGCTGCCGTACGGGTTGAAGCCCGGGGTCGCGTGATCGGACGGGAAGCTGGGGGCATTGCCCGGATGGCCGTACGGGTGCTTGTTGCCCTGGCCCTGCGAGCGGTTGCCCGCGCCGGCCGGACGACCCTGGCCGCCTGCGCCGCCACGGCCTTCACCACCGAAACCGCCACGGCCCTGGCCGCCACCGGCGCCTGCGCCCGGCCCCTTCGGCTTGCCGTACGGACGGCCCTGGCCGCCTGCACCCGGACCACGGGCACCCGGGCCACGTGCGCCCGGACCGGCGTTGCGATGGCCGCTCGGGCCGGTGCTTACGCCATCCGGCACGTACCAGGTGCGGAATGCCGCCGGATTGCCTTCCGGCAGCGAACGGTCGTTCTTCTGTGCGCGCTGCTTGAACGGCTTCTGCGACTGCTTGGCCGCGGCTTCACCGCTGACAGTCAGGCCGCCCTTGAAACCGCCGCCCTTGCCACCGCGACCACGGCCGCGATCTTCGCGCACGTTGTCGAAGCGACGCAGCTCGCGGCCTTCATCAGCGGTGTTGTGGCCGTTGACGTAGGCATTGCCACGGCCACCCTCGCGCACGCGCACGGTGGTCTTGGCGGCGCGGCGCTGGCCGATCACCGGCTGCAGCGTCAGTGCCGACGGCGCGCCTTCTTCCAGCTTCAGCTGCGCGCGCAGGGCTTCCACCTGGGCGGTACCCAGTTCCACCGAATGGCCGCGGGCCAGTTCGCGCGGCAGGCTGACCTTGCCGTAGCGGGTGCGCTTCAGGCGGCTGACCTGGCAGCCCTGCGATTCCCACAGGCGGCGCACTTCGCGGTTGCGGCCTTCCTTCACCACGACGCGGAACCAGTCGTGCGAATCCGTGCCGCCGATGCGCTCGATCTCGTCGAACTTGGCCGGGCCGTCTTCCAGTGCAACGCCGCGGGAGAGGCGGTCGACGATGGCGTCGGAGACCTTTTCCTCGCCTTCCGGGGCGCGCACGCGCACCACGTACTCGCGCTCGACCTCGAACGACGGGTGCATCATGGCGTTGGCCAGCTCACCGTCGGTGGTGGCCAGCAGCAGGCCGGTGGTGTTGATGTCGAGGCGGCCGATCGCGATCCAGCGCGCGCCCTTCAGCGGCGGCAGCGATTCGAACACGGTCGGGCGGCCTTCGGGGTCTTCGCGGGTGGTCACTTCGCCTTCCGGCTTGTTGTAGACCAGCACGCGCGACGGCTCGGCCAGGGCGGTGGCGACGAAGCCGCGGCCGTCCAGCTCGATCTTGTCGCCGCTCTTGACCGACATGCCGGTCTGCGCGACTTCACCGTTGACCTTGACCAGGCCTTCGGCGATGCGCTGTTCCAGCGCGCGGCGCGAGCCGAGGCCGGCCTGGGCCAGCACCTTGTGCAGGCGCTCTTCCAGCTTGAACTGTTCGGAGGTGGCTTCGCGCTTCAGCGAGAGCTTGTTACGGGGGGTGTCACTCATCAGTTTTGCTCCGGCCGACGGTTTCGAGGTCGGCCTCTGGTTCGGAATCGGCTTGGTCAACAGCCACGGTCGTCATCGCGACGGCGTTGTCTTCGCGTTCGTTCACTGGCACCGCGCGCTCGCCCGGCGCGGAATCGGGATGCCCATCATCGAAGGGCGAAGGTGCTTGCTCATCGGAGGCCGAGGCAGGGGCTGCATCGGCGGAATCGGGGGTGTCACTGCCGGAACTGCCGGCATCATCGTTTGCGGCAGCGCCATCGGCGCCGGCCGAGATGTCCGGACCGTCAGCACCGGCGGCGGCCGGTACGTCGCGGTCCAGGGCCAGCTGGGGGTCCAGCTCGCCCAGGTCCTTCAGTTCCGACAACGGCGGCAGTTCGTCCAGGCGCTTCAGGCCGAAGTAGTCCAGGAAGCCCTTGGTGGTACCGAACAGGGCCGGCTTGCCGGGTACGTCGCGGTGGCCGACCACGCGGATCCACTCGCGTTCTTCCAGCGCCTGGATGATGTTGCTGCTGACCGCCACGCCACGCACCTGCTCGATCTCGCCGCGGGTGATCGGCTGCCGGTAGGCGATCAGCGCCAGGGTTTCCAGGGTGGCGCGGGTGTAGCGGGTCTTGCGTTCGGTCCACAACCGGCTGATCCAGCCATGCACTTCGCCGGTGACCTGGTAGCGGAAGCCGGAGGCGACCTCGACCAGTTCCACGCCGCGGCCTGCGCAGGCTTCCCGCAGGCGTTCCAGCGCACGTTCGATGCTGCCCGGCGGTGCCGGTTCCTCTTCCGGGAACAGGTCCTTCAGCTGGGCCAGAGTGAGCGGCTGGCTGGAGGCCAGCAGGGCACCCTCGACAATGCGGTCGATCAGCGATTGATCCATCGGCAGTCAGCGCTCACTCGTCCGCATTGGCGGCGTCGTTGTCGTCGAACTCGCTGCTGAACTGCAGCGGGGCATTGGTGTTGCCGGCCGCCAGCGACTTCACGTAGATCGGCGCCAGCGGTTCTTCCTGGACGATGTCCAGCAGCTGTTCCTTGGCCAGTTCCAGCACCGCCAGGAACGTGACCAGCACGCCCAGCTTGCCTTCTTCAGCAGTGAACAGCCCTTCAAAACGATAGAACTTGCCATCTTCAAGCCGGCCGAGCACTTCGCCCATGCGTTGCCGCACGCTCAGTGCCTCGCGCTTGATGGCGTGGCCGCTGAACAGCTCGGCGCGCTTGAGCACGTCGTGCAGCGCCAGCAGCATTTCCTTCAGGTCCACCGGCGGCGGCAGCTTCACCGTAGCGCGTTCGGGCATGAAGGCGTGTGCCAGGCTGGTGTCGCGGTCCTGGCGGGGCAGGGCGTCGATGTCCTCGGCGGCCTGCTTGAAACGTTCGTACTCCTGCAGGCGGCGCACCAGTTCGGCGCGCGGGTCGGCTTCGTCGCCTTCCTCGCTGACCGGGCGCGGCAGCAGCATGCGCGACTTCACCTCGGCCAGGATCGCGGCCATCACCAGGTACTCGGCAGCAAGCTCGAAGCGCAGCTCGCGCATCACGGTGATGTATTCCACGTACTGCCGGGTGATCTCGGCCACGGGGATGTCCAGCACGTCCAGGTTCTGCCGGCGGATCAGGTACAGCAGCAGGTCCAGCGGGCCTTCGAAGGCATCCAGGATGACTTCCAGCGCGTCCGGCGGAATGTACAGGTCCTGCGGAATCTGCAGGACCGGTTGCCCATGCACCACGGCCAGCGGCATTTCCTGCTGCTGGGGGGCGGGCGGCCGGGTTGGCGGGTTCGCGTCGAGCGCGAGTTCGGAAGTCATCTAATGGACATCAGGATTGCAACGGACCAGTCGCGGCACCGGGATCGCCGGGCCTGCGCCACGGAGCCCCAGGGCACCAGACACGCCGGGATCGGCGCGATTCCACACATATCAAACAGCAGGACGCGCCGCAGGGAACGGCAGCGACAGAACTACGGGGAGGTCGTCTACGTGGCCCGGCCGGATGGTCCGGTTTTGAAGCAGCGGGACGGTCGTCGGGGGCTGCGTTGGCCGCAAAAACCGACGGGCTGCTGCATCCAGCCACGTGCAATGGAGCCTAGGGTAAGCCTTTGTCGCGCCAGTGTCCAGCCGGGCCGGGGCAGCGGGCGCATTGGCTAGAATCTGCGCACCCGACAACGCAAGCGAGGAAATGCCGGTGTGGTATGTGATCGAAGGGTATGACGGCCAGGACGTGCTGGCGCAACGGCTGCAGGCGCGGCCGGAACACCTGGCGCGGCTGCACGTGCTGCGTGACGAGGGGCGCCTGCTGCTGGCCGGGCCGTGCCCGGCGGTGGACAGCGAAGACCCCGGCCCGGCCGGTTTCAGTGGTTCGGTGGTGATCGCGCAGTTCGAATCGCTGGTACAGGCCCAGGCCTGGGCCGATGCCGATCCGTACGTGGCCGCAGGCGTCTACACCCGCGTGCAGGTGCGTCCGTTCCGCAAGGTACTGCCGTGAACGCGGAACGGATCGAACGGATGCGTGATGCGCTGCAACAGGCACTGGCGCCGAGCGTGCTCGAGATCGAGGACGACAGCCATCGCCATGCCGGGCATGCCGGCGCGCGCGACGGGCGCGGCCATTTCAACGTGCATGTGGTGAGTGAACGCTTCGCCGGACTGGGCCCGCTGGCCCGGCATCGCGCGGTCTACGCCGCGCTGGGGTCGATGATGGACACCGATATCCACGCCTTGTCCATCCGCGCACAGACCCCGTCAGAACAGGGCTGAGCCCTTGTCCCGCACTGTCCTGGCCGGTCCCTGCCGGGCCCCGCCATGGACAGATTTCCATGTCCATTTCAGGACATTCGCCTAACGGACTGTTTACAAGCCCAGATGGAAACGCTTACATTCCGCGCCAATGCTGGTAGGTCCAAGCCGTGGAGGGCGGCTTCGTGAACAAGGCAGCTATCACAATCAAAGACGTCGCTCGCGAAGCCCGGGTCTCCGTGGCCACGGTTTCCCGCGCGCTCAACGGGCATGAAAATGTCGCCGAACCGGTCCGCCAGCTTGTGCTGGAGGTGGCCGCACGGCTGCGTTACACCCCGCACGCCGCCGCCCGCAGCCTGAGCAGCCGCCGCACCAATACGGTGGGCGTGGTGCTTCCGGACCTGTACGGCGAATTCTTCTCCGAGCTGATGCGCGGCATCGACAACGTTGCCCGCAACCGCCGCCAGCACCTGCTGGTGTCCAGCTACCACGGTGACCAGGAGCAGCAGGGCGCGGCCCTGCGTGCCATGCGCGGCCGCGTCGACGGCCTGCTGGTGCTGTCGCCCTATGCCGAGAGCCCGGGCTTCCTGACCGACAACCTGCCGCAGTCGCTGCCGACGGTGTTGATCAACACCTATCTGCCCGGGCAGGACCACCCGGTGCTGAGCATCGACGACCATGCCGGCGCGATGGCGATGACCCGCCACCTGCTGGATGCCGGCCACCGCCGCATTGCGTTCATTTCTGGCCCGGACCTCAACTTCGACGCGCGCGAGCGCCTGCGCGGCTTCCGTGACGCGCTGGCCGCATTCGGCAGTGGCGCCGAGGGCATCGAGCTGCCCGGTGATTTCGACGAAGCTTCCGGCCATCGCGCCGGTCAGGAGTTGCTGGCAGCCGGAGCGCTGCCCGATGCCGTGTTCGCCGCCAACGACATGATGGCCCTGGGTTGCCTGTATGCGTTCACCCAGGCAGGGGTCCATGTGCCGTCCGATGTCGCCCTGGCGGGTTTCGATGACATTCCACTGGCGCGTTTCGTCCACCCGTCGCTGACCACCATGCAGGTCAGCATCGCCGAGCTTGGCGATCGGGCCATGACGCGCCTGATGCAGTTGATGGACGGCACCTCCACGGACGGGACAGGGGACAAGCAGACCCTGGTTCCCCGCTTGATAGTTCGCGATTCCACCACTCCGCCATCCGGCCGTTGAAGCCAGAGGCGTTCCTTCTTTTTTGATTGATCGCAGGGACCGCGCAAGCGGTCACCGCCACCCGGAGATTGAGTTGATGATGCACACCACCTTCCGCACGCCGGCACGCCGGCTGCTGAGCACCGCACTGGTCAGCTGCCTGATGCTGGCCGCCGCTCCGAACGTCATGGCGCAGTCGGCCAATGCCAGCCTTCGTGGCCAGGTGGCCGGCGCCCAGGCAGGCACCGAAGTCACCGCCACCAACGTGGCCACCGGCATCGTCCGCCGCGGCACCATCCGTGCCGATGGCAGCTACTCGCTGATGGGCCTGGACCCGGGTACCTATGACGTGGTCGCCAATGGCCAGTCGCAGAAGGTCACCGTCACCGTGGCCTCGACCGCTACCCTGAACTTCGCCGGTGCGGCCAGCAGCACCCCGGGTTCGACCGCAGCGACCAACCTCGACACCGTCAATGTCGTCGCGCCGACCCTGCTGCAGGAAGTGCGCACCTCCGAAGTCGGCAAGACCGTCAGCCTGCAGCAGATCCAGACCACCCCGCAGGTCTCGCGCAACTTCCTGGAGTTCGCCGACGCGGTCCCGGGCATGATCTTCACCCGTGATGCCAAGGGCAACACCTCGCTGCGCGGCGGTGCCACCAATGCCGATGGCACCAATGTCTACATCGATGGCGTGGGCCAGAAGAGTTACGTGAAGGGCGGCGGCGTCGCCGGCCAGTCCGGCAGCGCGGGCAACCCGTTCCCGCAGCTGGCCATCGGCGAGTACAAGGTCATCACCGGCAACTACAAGGCCGAGTATGGCCAGGTCTCCAGTGCCGCCGTCACCGCGGCGACCAAGTCGGGCACCAACGAGTTCAAGGGTGAGGCGTTCTACCGCTACACCGATGAAGACATGCGTGCGATGACCCCGGCCGAGCGCCAGCCGAACAAGTCGAAGATGGTCTCGGCCGAGAAGGAATACGGCTTCGCCCTGGGCGGCCCGATCATCCAGGACAAGGCCCACTTCTTCGTCACCTATGAAGCCAAGCGCTTCGACCTGCCGGTGACCATCGCGCCGCACGGCGCGGTGACCAGCAAGGCCGACCGCGTGCCGGCCGACGCACAGGCGGGCCTGGGCCCGGCCAGCCAGCCGTTCCAGCAGGACCTGATCTTCGGCAAGATCGACTTCGAGCCGACCGACAACGACCGCCTGGAACTGACCTTCCAGGACCGTGACGAAACCCAGCAGCAGTTCTCGGACCAGACCGCGCCGATGCACGGCAAGGAAACCAAGAACACCGACCGTCGTTACGCGTTGCGCTGGAACCACAGCGGTGAGCGTTACTACAACGAGCTGATGGTCACCCACGAGGATTCGTTCAACAATCCCAAGCCGCTGAGCATGGGCAACGGCTTCAACTACACTGCTCCGGACGGCGCCAACGAAGAGCGCCCGATCGTCTCGATCGGCGGCTCGTCGGCGATGTCGTCGCAGGTGAAGGGCCAGAAGGGCTGGTCGATCGAAGACAACCTGACCCTGGATGGCATCCAGTGGGCCGGTGACCACACCATCAAGATGGGTGCCAAGTACAAGCAGATCGACCTGTACGCCTCTGATGCGGCGCAGATCAATCCGCAGTTCTACTACACCATCGACAATCCGACCTTCCCGGACAGCATTCCGTACAAGGCGCAGTTCGTGAAGCCGGTGACCGGCGTGTCCGGCGTGTCCGGCGAAGTGCGCTCGAAGGTCAAGCAGATCGGCCTGTTCATCCAAGACGACTGGCAGGTCAACGACCACCTGCAGCTGAACCTCGGCCTGCGCTGGGACTACGAGAAGAACCCGTCCTACCTGGACTTCGTGACCCCGCCGGAAGTGGTCAATGCGCTGTTCGCGCAGGACCCGCGTGCTGCGGCTGGCCAGAGCTACGCCGATACGCTGGCGCTGAGCGGCCTGAACATCAACGACTACATCAGCAACGGCCACAACCGCAAGGCGTTCAAGGATGCCTGGCAGCCGCGCCTGGGCTTCTCGTATGACATCAATGCCGACGAGCAGCACGTGATCCACGGTGGTGCCGGCCGTTCCTACGACCGCGACCTGTTCGACTACCTGCAGCTGGAAACCACCAAGCTGGCGCTGCCGCAGCCGACCATCTACTTCCGCAACCCGGCCACCGGCCAGTGCTTCCAGGGCAACGCCGCCTGCTATGACTGGAACCCGAACCTGCTCAATGGCATCGGCAACCTGCAGAGCCTGGTCGGTTCGACCAGCAATGCCGGCCTGGAAGTGGACCTGCTGAACAACAACCTGAAGGTGCCTTACGCCGACCAGTTCAGCCTGGGCATGAGCAACCAGATCGGCGAGTGGCTGACCGACGCCACCATCTCGCGCACGCTGACCTACGACGGCTTCGCCTTCACCCTGGGCAACCGCTATCCGACCGGCAACTTCTTCGATGACCCGCGCCTGTGCGGCGGTACCCAGGCCGGCCTGGGCCAGGCCTGGAGCTGCAACGTGCCGGGCTTCGGCAGCCTGATCATCGGCCAGCAGGGCATCAAGACCCGCGCCACCCAGATCCTGCTGTCGGCGCAGAAGCCGTTCACCCAGGAAAGCGGTTGGGGCACCTCGATCGCCTACACCTGGACCACCGCCCGCCACAACCGTGACATCAACGAGCACTACGCGTTCGACCGCGGCGTGATCGGTGACTACCCGACCATCCGCTCCAACGGTGCGCCGCGCCACCGCCTGGTGGTGACCGGATCGTACGCGGGCTTCTGGGGCATCACCTTCGGTGGCAAGCTGACCCTGGCCACCCCGACCGCGATCAACGACTGGTACGGCGTGCCGCAGGCCAACGGCTTCGACCTGCCGACCCCGATGGCGGCGGTTCCGGGTGGCAATGGCCGGTTCCTGCTGGGTGGCAAGATCTTCGGCTACCGTTCGGTCGACCTGCAGGCCACCAAGACGTTCAAGATGCCGGGCGATACCGAGCTGTATGCGCGTATCGACATCATCAACGTGTTCAACTTCGACAACTTCTCGAACTACAACTACTACAAGAACGGCAAGCTGACCGCGAGCTACAACGAGACCGGCGACATCGTCGGTACGCCGCGCCAGGTGAAGGCTGAAGTGGGCTTCCGCTTCTAAGAGGTCCAGCCTGCAGCAGTACTCCGATGCCGCCGGTCCGCCGGCGGCATCGGCAGGATGAACAACGGCAATGGCCGGCCGCGTGCCGGTCCATTGCCCACGCCGCTGCCGGCCAGGGGGCAGCGGCGTGGGCAATGATCGCGGTGTCAAACCACGTTTTTCGTGGTTTTTTCAGCCTGCACCTTGTAAACGATTTCAGATCATTGGACGTTATGCTTTCCCATCGATCAGACCACCGGAGGAACCGCGCCATGCAGGCACGCCATCTGTTGTCCGCCGCAGCGTTGAGCCTGGCCGTGGCCGCCTGCCAGCCGGCCCAGCAGGAGCCTGCCAAGCCGCGGCCGCCGGTGATCCTGATCGAGGCCGATGCACCGCCGCGGCCGATGAAGCCGGAGCTGCCGCCGCTGTTCGACGACATCGAGCGCCGCACCTTCCAGTTCTTCTGGGACACCACCAACGAGATCAACGGCCTGACCCCGGACCGCTATCCGTCGCGGCCGTTCGCCAGCATCGCCTCGGTCGGCTTCGCGCTGACCGCCTATCCGATCGGCATCGAGAACGGCTGGGTCAGCCGCAACCAGGCGATCGACCGCACCCTGACCACGCTGAAGTTCTTCCGCGACGTGCCGATGGGCCCGCAGCGCACCGGCAAGGCCGGCTACAAGGGCTTCTACTACCACTTCCTGGACATGCAGGAAGGCCGTCGCTACGACAGCTGGGTCGAGCTTTCGTCGGTGGATACCGCGTTGCTGATGATGGGCGTGCTGTTCGCGCAGTCGTACTACGATGGCGACGATCCGCGCGAGAAGGAAATCCGCCAGATCGCCGACACGCTGTACAGGAAGATCGACTGGCCGTGGCTGCAGCAGCGTGCACCGCTGATCTCGATGGGCTGGTTCCCCGAGAGCGGCTTCATCGACCACGACTGGATGGGCTACAACGAGGCGATGATGGTCTACATCCTTGCCCTGGGCTCGCCGACGCACCCGGTCAGCCCGGATGCCTGGACGGTATGGACGCGGACCTACGACAACGACTGGGGTGTCTACCAGGGCCAGGAATACCTGTCCTTCGGCCCGCTGTTCGGCCACCAGTACAGCCACGTCTGGATCGACTTCCGCGACATCCAGGACGCGTACATGCGCGAGCGCGGCAGCACCTATTTCCTCAACAGCCGTTCGGCCGCGCTGGCCCAGCGCGAGTACGCCATCGCCAACCCGATGCAGTGGAAGGACTATGGCGAGAACGTGTGGGGCCTGACCGCCAGCGACGGCCCGCAGAACACCACCCAGGAATACCGCGGCGAGCAGCGCCAGTTCCGCCATTACTCTTCGCGCGGCGCCGGCCTGCGCGAGAACTTCGATGATGGCACCATCGCCCCGACCGCCGCGATCGCGTCGGTGGTGTTCGCGCCCGAGCAGGTGATCCCGGCCACGCTGGAGATGCATAAGCGCTATGGCGACTACATCTATTCCAGCTACGGTTTCCTGGATTCGTTCAATCCCAGCTTCAACTACGACATTCCAATCAAGACCGGTCGCCTGGTGCCGGATCGTGGCTGGGTCGCCAGCGACTACATCGCCATCGACCAGGGTCCGATCCTGACCATGATCGCCAACTACCGGAATGATTTCGTCTGGGAAGTGATGAAGAAGAACCCGTACATCCGCAAGGGACTGGAGCGGGCCGGGTTCAGTGGTGGCTGGCTGGCGCCGGAAGGCTCGTTCCAGCCGCTTGAACTGCAGAAGGACGAAAAGGCCGCGGCGGCACGCGCGGTGGGTATCGCCGAATCACGCGCGGCTGCCGCGCAGGAACAGAAGAACAATGCCAACCGCACCACAGGCCAGGGCAAGTAACCCGATGCCGAACTGGATCGACCGCCTGCGCCGCTGGGCGCTGCCTGCCCTGGCCGCACTGGCCGTGGCCGGCTGCGCCCGCACCGAGCCGGGCACCACCACCGTGCGCTTCTGGGCGATGGGCCGCGAGGCCGAAGTAGTCAGCGAGCTGATTCACGAATTCGAAGCGGAGAACCCCGGTATCAAGGTGGATGTGCAGAACATTCCCTGGACCGCCGCGCACGAGAAACTGCTGACGGCGTTCGCCGCCGACGGCCTGCCGGACGTGTGCCAGCTCGGCAACACCTGGGTGCCCGAGTTCGCCGAACTCGACGCGCTGACGCCGCTGCAGCCGTTCGTGCAGCGTTCGTCCGTGGTGGACCCGAAGGACTACTTCCAGGGCATCTGGGATACCAACGTGATCCATGGCGAGCTGGTCGGCGTGCCGTGGTATGTCGATACCCGCCTGATCTACTACCGCAAGGACCTGCTGGCCAAGGCCGGCTACGACCATCCGCCGCGCACCTGGCAGGAGTGGGACAAGCAGATGGCCGCGATCAAGAAGATGCAGGGGCCGAACCGTTACGCGGTGCTGATGCCGATCAACGAGTTCGAGCAGCAGCTGTCGCTGGCGCTGCAGCAGCCCGATCCGCTGCTGCGCGACGATGACACCCGCGGCAATTTCGCCAGCCCGGGGTTCCGCCGCACGCTGGCCTTCTACGCCAACATGTTCGAGCAGGGCTGGGCGCCGAAGATGTCCGAGACGCAGATTTCCAACGTCTGGGACGAGTTCTTCCGGGGCTTCAACGTGTTCTACATCTCCGGACCCTGGAACATCCGCGAGTTCAAGAAGCTGCAGCCGAAGGAGCTGGAAGGGCAGTGGGGCACCGCCGCATTGCCGGGCCCGGACGGCCCCGGGGCCGGCATCGCCGGTGGCACCAGCCTGGTGATCTTCCGCAAGTCGCAGCAGAAGGAAGCCTCGTGGAAGCTGATCGAGTTCCTGTCGCGGCCGGAAATCCAGGCGCGCTTCCACTCGATCATCGGTGACCTGCCGCCGCGCCGCAGTACCTGGAATGCGCCGTCGCTGGCCAACGATCCGCTGGCGGTTGCGTTCCGTGACCAGCTGGAGCGGGTCAAGCCGACGCCGAAGGTGCTCGAGTGGGAGCGCATCGTGCAGGAAATGCGCATCGTCACCGAGAAGGTGGTGCGTGGTGGCCTGCCGCAGGACAAGGCGGTGGAAGAGCTGGACCAGCGCGTGGACAAGGTGCTGGCCAAGCGCCGCTGGATGCATGAACAACAACGCCTGCAGCAGCGTGCGCCGTCGCCGCAATCGAGCAGTGCCGTGGCCGCCGGGAGCGCGCAATGAAACGTACTTCACTTGCCGGCTGGATCTTCGCCGGCCCTTCGCTGATCGTGCTGGGCGTGTTCTTCGGCCTGCCGGTGGCCTCGGCGCTGGCGCTGAGCGTGACCGACTTCGACCTCTACGCGCTGGCTGACAGCAGCAACCTGCGCTTCGTCGGCCTGGGCAACTACATCGATCTGCTGCAGACACCGATGTTCTGGAAGTCGTTGTGGAACACCACCTACTTCGTGCTGATCGGCGTGCCGTTGTCGATCGGCGTGTCGCTGGGCGCGGCGATGCTGCTCAATGCACCGGCAGCGCGCTTCAAGGCGCTGTTCCGCACCGCGCTGTTCGCCCCGGTGGTGACCACCCTGGTGGCGGTGGCAGTGATCTGGCGCTACCTGTTCCATACCAGCTACGGGCTGGTGAACTACGGACTGGGCCATCTGGGCATCAGCCCGATCGACTGGCTGGGCGATCCCAACTGGGCGATGCCGACCATCATGCTGTTCGCGGTGTGGAAGAACTTCGGCTACAACATGGTGATCTTCCTGGCCGGCCTGCAGGCGATCCCGCATGACCTGTACGAGGCCGCGCGCATCGACGGCGCCTCGCGCTGGAAGCAGTTCCTGCACATCACCCTGCCGATGCTCGGCCCGGTGCTGCTGGTGGTCGGGGTCATTACCGTGTCCGGCTACTTCCAGCTGTTCGCAGAGCCTTACGTGATGACCCGTGGCGACCCGCTGCAGAGCACCGTCAGCGTGCTGTATTTCATGTTCGAGGAAGGCTTCAAGTGGTGGAACCTGGGACGCGCCTCCGCGGTGGCGTTCCTGCTGTTCCTGATCATCCTGGCGGTGACCACCGTGATGCTGCGTTTCGGCCGCAAGAGGCAGTTGGTATGAGTCGTGAAATCGGCCAGTCGCGCTGGTACCCGTGGATGATCAATGGTGCGTTGCTGGTGCTGGCCCTGGTCAGCCTGGCGCCGCTGCTGTGGATGGTGTCGGTCTCGTTCATGCCGCAGGGCGAGGCCAGCCATTTTCCGCCGCCGCTGCTGCCTTCGAGCATCACCACGCACAACTACCATGAGCTGTTCGCGCGCACCGGCATGGGCGGCAACTTCGCCAACAGCCTGCTGGTGTCGCTGGGCATCACCATCGGTTCGCTGCTGCTCAACACCATGGCCGGCTATGCCTTCGCCAAGCTGAACTTCGTCGGCCGCGAGCGTCTGTTCCAGGTGCTGATGGCCGCGCTGGTGATCCCGGCGCAGGTGGCGATGCTGCCGCTGTTCCTGCTGATGAAGCAGCTGGGCCTGGTCAACAGTTTCGGCGGCGTGATCGTGCCGGCGCTGGCCAGCGTGTTCGGTATCTTCCTGGTCCGCCAGTACGCGCGTTCGATCCCGGACGAGCTGCTGGAAGCGGCGCGCATCGACGGGGCAGGGGAGCTGCGCATCTTCTTCCAGATCGTTCTGCCGATGCTCAAGCCGGTGCTGGTGACCCTGGCGATCTTCACTTTCATGGGCGCGTGGAACGATTTCATGTGGCCGTTGATCGTGTTGACCGACCAGGAGCACTACACTTTGCCGGTGGCACTGGCCACCCTCTCGCGCGAACACATCATGGACGTGGAAATGATGATGGCCGGCGCGGTGGTCACCGTGGTCCCGGTGCTGGCGCTGTTCCTGGTGCTGCAGCGGTACTACATCCAAGGTCTGTTGCTGGGGAGCGTCAAAGGATGAAGCGAGTGATCGCCGTTGGATCGGGCCTGTTGTGGACCTCCCTGGCGATCGCCGCGCCGCCTGCGCTGCCGGCTCCGAAAGTGCTGGACGATTTTGACGATATCGGCGCCTGGAAACTGGTGCTGTCCGACCAGGTCAGTGGTTCGTTGCGCCCGGTCAGTGGTGCCGGTGGTGGCCGCGCGCTGTGCCTGGACTACGATTTCCACAAGGTTTCCGGCTACGTCGGCATCCGTCGCGGGCTCAACATCGAGTACCCGGTCAACTATCGCTTCGGCTTCCAGCTGCGCGGTGATTCGCCGGGCAATGACCTGCAGTTCAAGCTGATCGACGCCAGCGGCGACAACGTGTGGTGGGTCAACCGTCCCGGCTACAGCTTCCCCAAGGCGTGGACGCCGGTCGAATACCGCCGCCGGCAGATCGACAAGGCATGGGGGCCGTCGCCCGAGAAGGAGATGGCGCGCAGTGCCGCCGTCGAGTTCACGATCTACAGCAAGGTCGGCGGCCGGGGCACGGTGTGCTTCGACAAGCTGACCCTGCAGGGCCTGCCGCCGCAGGATGATTCAGCGCTGGTGCCATCGGTGATCGCCGATACCGCCACCGCGCTGCAGGACCGCATGATCGACGGCAAGAGCGATACGTTCTGGATCAGCGGGGGCGTCAAGCAGCAGACCATCAGCCTGGACCTGCACAAGAGCCGCGAGATCGGCGGTGCGGTGATCGACTGGCTGCCGGATCTGGAAGCGCGCCGCTATACCGTGCGTACCTCGGAGGATGGCCGCGACTGGCGCACCGTACGCGAAGTGACCAGCGGTGCCGGTGGCCGCGACTGGCTGGCGCTGCCGGATACCGACGCACGCTACGTGCGCTTCGACCTGCAGGATGGCCCGAACTGGCGCTACGGCATCCGTGACATCGCGCTCAAGCCGCTGGCCTTCGCTGCCACTCCGAATGCGTTCCTGTCGTCGGTGGCCGCCGACCTGCCGCGTGGTGCACTGCCGCGCGCCTATGTCGGTGAACAGCCGTACTGGACCCTGCTGGGCCTCGATGGCGGCCAGGAGCAGGCGCTGATCAGTGAGGACGGCGCACTGGAGCCGGCCAAGGGCAGCTTCAGCATCGAACCGTTCATCCGGCTCGATGGCAAGCTGCTGGACTGGTCGAAAGTGGCCATCACCCAGTCGCTGCAGGACCACTATCTGCCGATCGCCAACGTCGACTGGGTACACGAGAAGGTCGGTCTGGCGGTGACCAGCTTCGTGCAGGGCACGCCGGAGCGCGCGCAGCTGATCGGCCGCTACCGGCTGAGCAATCCGGACAAGGTCGCGCACGAGTACACCCTGGCACTGGCGATCCGCCCGTGGCAGGTCAACCCGCCGACCCAGTTCCTCAACACCGTCGGCGGCTTCAGCCGCATCGATGCGCTGGATGTCGGCGAACAGCTGGTGCGGATCAATGGTGAGCCGCGCATCTACCCGCTGCAGGTGCCGGACGCGCGCTTCGCCAGCACGTTCGACGGCAAGCTCGATGCGATGCATCTGGCCAGCGGCAAGTACCCGGCCACCACGGCGGTGAAGGACAGCACCGGCATGGCGTCGGGCGCGCTGATGTATACGATCAAGCTGGAGCCCGGCCAGAGCCGCGAAGTGGCGGTGGTACTGCCGCAGACCGGCGGCTGGGCGCCCAGGGCGCTGGATGTGGCCAAGGCCCAGGCACAGGTGGCCGAGCAGTGGCGACAGAAGCTGGGCGTGGTCTCGCTGCAGGTGCCGGCGGCCGGCCAGGCGCTGGTCGACACCCTGCGTACCGCGGTGGCGCACATGCTGATCTCGCGCGTTGGGCCGCGCCTGCAGCCGGGTACGCGTTCCTACGCGCGCAGCTGGATCCGCGATGGCGCGATGATTTCCGAAGGCCTGCTGCGCATGGGCCGCAGCGACGCCGTGCGTGACTACATCAACTGGTATGCGCCGTACCAGTTCGAGAACGGCAAGGTGCCGTGCTGCGTCGACGCGCGTGGCAGCGACCCGGTACCGGAGAACGACAGCCACGGCGAGCTGATCTACAGCATTGCCGAATACGGGCGCTATACCGGCGACAGTACCTTCGTCGAACTGATGTGGCCGCACGTTCAGGGCGCCTATACCTACATGGAACAACTGCGCGCCAGCGAGCGCACCGAGGAAAACCGGGCGCGCAACCCGGCCTTCTACGGCATGATGCCGGCCTCGATCAGCCACGAAGGCTATTCGGCCAAGCCGATGCATTCGTACTGGGACAACTTCTGGGCACTGCGCGGTTACAAGGACGCTGCGCTGCTGGCGACCCAGCTGGGCAAGGTCGAGGCGATGCAGATCGCCGAATCGCGCGACCAGTTCCGCGATGACCTGCAGGCCTCGCTGCTGTCGGCGATGCAGCAGCACAACATCGATTACCTGCCGGGTTCGGCCGAGCTGGGCGATTTCGATGCGACCTCGACCACCATCGCGCTGGCCCCTGGCGGTGAGCAGGGCCGCCTGCCGCAGCAGGCACTGGAAGCAACCTTCGAGCGCTACTGGAAGGAATTCGTGGCCCGCCGCGATGGCAAGCGGGAGTGGAAGGACTACACCCCGTACGAGTGGCGCAACGTGGCCGCGTTCGTGCGCCTGGGCTGGCGCGACCGTGCCTGGCAGGCCACCGGGTTCTTCTTCAATGACCGTGCGCCGCAGGCCTGGAACCAATGGGCGGAAGTGGTGTCACGCACGCCGCGCAAGCCGTTCTTCGTCGGTGACCTGCCGCACGCCTGGGTCGCCTCGGACTTCGTGCGCTCGGCGCTGGACATGTTCGCCTACAGCCGCGACATGGACGACGCACTGGTGCTGGCCGCCGGCGTGCCCGCCGCGTGGCTGCAGGGCGAGGGCATCGCCGTGCAGGGCCTGCGCACGCCGCAGGGCCAGCTGAACTACCGCCTGCAGCGTAGTGACAAGCAACTGGTGCTGGAGCTGCAGCCGGGCCTGGTGCCGCCGGTGGGCGGCGTGGTGCTGCCCTGGCCGTACAGCGGTGATCCGGGCGATGCCACCGTCAACGGTGAAGCGGTCGAGTGGATCAACAAGGAACTGCACTTGCACCAGCTGCCGGCGCGGGTCGAGATCGACGTGCCGAGCGCGGTGCGCCGCGCCGAACGCAAGGGACAGTAACGATGAAGCAGCAGGAGGTAAGGGTGCGCACGTCGGTGCGTGCCCTGGGGCTGGCGATTGCAATGGCGCTGCCGGGTGTGGTGATGGCGATCGAGCCCGCGGCCACCGCCGCGTCGGCTGAGGTGACCAATGCGCCTGGCATGAGCATGGTCACCTTCAACCTGCATCACGACCGCGAAGACTGGCCGAGTCGGCGCCGCACCATCCTGGCCGAGCTCAAGCGCCTGCAGCCGGATGCGGTTGCCCTGCAGGAGGTGATCCAGCGCCGCAACGTGCGAAACCAGGCCCAGTGGCTGGCCAGCCAGCTCGGCTACCGGTATGTGTTCGTGTCCACCGATCCGGTCGGGGCCCCCAAGCGCTACGGCAACGCGTTGCTGACCCGCCGTCCGATCCTGGCTCGCGGCGATCACCTGCTGCAGCCGCTGGACGATTACCGTACCGTCGCCCATCTGCGCATCGACGTCGATGGAACGCCAGTGAATGTCTACGCCACGCATCTCAACGAGCGCAACGACGAGCGTGGCCAGGGCATCCGTCGCAGCCAGGTGGAGGACCTGCTGCGCTACATCACCACGACGTCGGCCGGTGCGCCCGTGGTGATCGCGGGCGATTTCAATGCACTGGTGGATGCCGGCGACCTGAGTGCGCTGCGCAGCCATTACGGCGACAGCTACGGCAGCGTGCACGTGAACACCGACCTGGCTGGCGTCAGCACCTTGAACCGGCACTACTACCAGGCGCCCTCGCGGATCGACCACATCTTCTTCCAGCAGGACGAGATGGTGGCGCGCGAGGCGAAGCTGCTGTTTGACCAGCCCGACGACAGCGGGCGCTGGGCCTCGGACCACTACGGCGTGTGGACCCGGTTGCAGTTCGCTCCGGCGCGCTGATGTCCCGGTAGGTGCCAACCTTGGTTGGCACGGGCGTGTCCGCGTGCATTCAATCAACGGCGCCAACCCAGGTTGGCCTCTACCAGGGCAGTGACCGTGCGCAGGTGGTGCCCTGGTGGGTGTCAACATTGGTTGGCACCGGCGTGTCCGCGTACATTCAATCAACGGCGCCAACCAAGGTTGGCCTCTACCAAGGCGAAGCCAGCGCCAATCACACAAACAAAAACGGCGGGGATCATCGATCCCCGCCGTTTCGATTCACACGATCAGGACGCGATCAGTGCGCCGGCGGCGTGCGCTTGGCGGCTTCTTCGTCTTCTTCGTGGGCCTTGGCTTCGGCGGCTTGGGCCGCAGCGTCGGTGTGACCATCGGCAACCGGGTCAATCGACGGTGCCACCACTGCCTCGGCGACCGGGGCAGCGGCTTCCACCGGAGCGGCCTCGACCGCCACCGGGGCGACCGGCTGTTCGGCGACCGACGCGGTCTCGACGACCGGCGTGGCTTCAATCGCCACAGCGGCGTCCACCGCCGGAGCGGTCTCCACCACCGGAGCAGCCTCAACGGCCACCGGCTGGGCTTCCGCCACCGGGGTAGCGTCAACAGCCACCGGCTTCGATTCCACCACCGGCGCAGCCTCGGCCACGACCGGCTTCGTCTCAACAGCCGGGGCAGCTTCAACGACCGGGGCAGCCTCGACCACCGCCTGCGTTGCTTCCGTCACCGGGGTCGCAACGGCCGCCGGCTGCACCGGCGTCGCAGCGTCGATGGCATCGAGCATGCTGGTCTGTACCGGCGACGGTGCCGGTTCGGCCTTGACCGTAGCTTCGACCGGAGCCTTCGCTTCGGCCACGACCGGCGCAGCGGCTTCGACCACGGCGCTGCTCACCACCGCGACCGGCGCGGCGACAATGGCAGCAGCGGCGCGAGCCGGCTTTGCGGCGTCGGCAGCGGCGGGCTCGACTTCATCATCGAAATCGAATTCCGGCTGCGAACGGACCGGCTGCGCAGTGGCGGCCGGCGCAATGCCGGCAGCGCTGTCGACGTTCGGCTCGGCGCCATCGGCATCATCGCCGTCGTCACCGTCGTCCTGGTCATCGCCCAGGACGTCGCTGCCGGCAGCGTTCTCGGCGCCACCGCGACGACGGCGACGGCCACCGCGACGGCCGCGACGACGGCGGGTCGCGCCTTCGCCGGCCTGGTCACCGTTGGCGTCGGTTGCAGCCTCATCGGCGGTCACGGCAACCACTTCGGCCTCGTTGCCGGTGCTGCTGGTGGCGTCGACCGGTGCGGCGGCTTCAGCCGGAGCGGAAGCGGCCGGGACCACCGGCGCCACCGGTGCAGTCGCTTCCTGCGCAGTCACCACGTTGGCGGCGACCGCCGTGGCGGCCACGGCTGCAGCCGCAGTCACGGTTTCGGCCGGGACCTCGGCGGCGTTGCGCTGCGGCTTCTCGGCCGGCTTGTCGCCATCCTGCTGCGGGCGCGGCTGCTTCGGCTGCTTCAGCTTCGGCTGCTGCGGGTTCTGGCCCTGCTGCTCGTTGCGCGGCTTGTTCTGCTGCTGCGGCTGCTGGCCATCCTTCTGCTGTGGCTCCTTCTGCTTGCCCTGCTGCGGCTGCTGCTGGGCATTGCCGTTGTTACCGTTGCGGCCGTCCTTGCGCTGCTCACCGCGGTCCTTGCGGTTACCGCCGTCCTTCTGCTGCTGCGCGTTGCCGTTGCCGCCATTGCCACGGTTGTCGTCGCGGCGGTCCTTGCGGTCCTTGTTGCGATCCTTGTTGCGGTCCTTGCGGCCGCCGTCCTGCTGCTGGCGGGCCGCCGGCGCCGCCGGTGCCGGTGCGGGGGCGGGGGCGGGTTCGCCACCGAACACGCGCTTGAGCCAACCGATCACGCCACCGCTCGGAGCCTGCGCCACCGGCGCGGCCACGACCGGGGCCGGAGCAACTGCCGCTGGTTCCACTTCCTCGCGCACCGGGGCGGGGGAGGTGTGCTTGACCTGGGTCACCGCCGGCGGCGGGATGTTCAGCTGGCCCTTGGTCAGGGCGTGCACCGGCAGCTTGCGCGGGGTGCCACGCTGGTAGCTGGGCTTGTTGCTCTCTTCACCCAGCTCGTTCTCGCGCAGGCGGGTGACGGTGTAGTGCGGGGTGTGCAGCTGCTCGTCGGCGACGATCACGATCGGCGCTTCGTGGCGCTGCTCGATCTCGCGCAGGGCGCTGCGCTTCTCGTTCAGCAGGTAATTGGCGATCTCCACCGGGGCCTGGACCAGCACCTGCCCGGTGTTCTCCTTCATCGCATGCTCTTCGGCGACGCGGATGATCGACAGCGACAGCGACTCGACGCTGCGCATGCGGCCGTGGCCGTCGCAACGCGGGCAGACGATCTGGCTGGACTCGCCCAGGCTCGGACGCAGGCGCTGGCGACTCATTTCCAGCAGGCCGAAGCGCGAGATGCGGCCGACCTGCACGCGGGCGCGGTCGTACTTCAGCGCGTTGGCCAGGCGGTTCTCGACCTCGCGCTGGTGCTTGTTGGAGGCCATGTCGATGAAATCGATCACCACCAGGCCGCCGAGGTCGCGCAGGCGCAGCTGGCGGGCCACTTCCTCGGCCGCTTCCAGGTTGGTCTGGAACGCGGTGTCCTCGATGTCGCTGCCCTTGGTGGCGCGAGAGGAGTTAACGTCGACCGCGGTCAGCGCTTCGGTCTGGTCGACCACGATCGAGCCACCCGACGGCAGGCGCACGTTGCGCTCGTAGGCGCCTTCGATCTGCGACTCGATCTGGAAGCGGTTGAACAGCGGGATGTCGTCCTTGTAGTGCTTGAGCTTGCGCAGGGTCTGCGGCATCACCTGCTGCATGAACTCGCGGGCGTGCTCGTACATCTCCTCGGTGTCGACCAGGATCTCGCCGATGTCGGCGCGCAGGTAGTCACGCAGGGCGCGCACGATCAGGCGCGATTCCTGGTAGATCAGGAACGGGGCCGGCTTGCTCAGCGCGGCCTCGGCGATGGCACGCCAGACGTTGAGCAGGTAGTCCAGATCCCACTGCAGCTCTTCGGCATCGCGGCCGACGCCGGCGGTGCGGATGATCACGCCCATGTCGTCGGGGATGTTCAGCTTGTCCAGGGCGTCCTTCAGTGCGGCCCGGTCTTCGCCTTCGATGCGACGGGAGACACCGCCCGCGCTCGGCGAGTTCGGCATCAGCACCATGTAGCGACCGGCCAGCGAGATGAACGTGGTCAGGGCGGCGCCCTTGTTGCCGCGCTCTTCCTTGTCCACCTGGACGACGATTTCCTGGCCTTCCCGCAGCAGCTCGCGGATGCCGGCCTTGTTGTGGTCGACACCGGCCTGGAAGTAGTCGCGGGAGATTTCCTTCAGCGGCAGGAAGCCATGGCGGCCACCACCGTATTCGACGAAGGCCGCTTCCAGCGAGGGCTCGATGCGGAAGATCCGGCCCTTGTAGATGTTGGACTTCTTCTGTTCCTTCGACGGCTGTTCGATGTCGATGTCATACAACGACTGGCCATCCACGATGGCAACACGCAGCTCTTCAGCCTGCGTGGCGTTGATCAGCATTCGCTTCATTGTTGCGTTCCTCGCAAGCGGCTACCGCGCGGAACGCCATGGGGTTTCGCCTCTGGACACGGCTCGCCGCCCATTCGCGCAAGCGCGGGGAGGGCGGCTTGGGTTTCCAGCGCTACGACACCACGGCAGGCCGCGGGAGCGCTTCACTCTTATGGGTTTTTGGGTGTTGCAGGGCCGCAGGCAGCTGTCAGCCAGGCTGGAGCGCCACGCGGGACATGTTCAGCACGGTTGCGTGTCAGGCATCCGGCGATGGCCGGGAAGGCCGGTGAGCCGCTAACATGGCCGCCCCGCGGGCGGTGGTCGCGCACTGTGCCGGATTCGTCGGAAGCTGGGCTTCTGGCCCTGAGTAACTTCCAACGAAATCAATCCCTTATCTCGCCCCCCGAGTGTAACAGAATAAACAGCCTGATGACCGCCCAAGACCCCACCAAGCCCGCTGGCGACAAGCCTTCCGTGCGCATGATCACCGTTCCCGCCGACCGCGCCGGCCAGCGCCTGGACAACTTCCTGCTCGGCCAGCTGAAAGGCGCCCCGCGCAGCCTGGTCTACAAGCTGGTGCGCAGCGGACAGGTGCGGGTGAACGGCGGCCGGGCCAAGGCCGAACGCAAGCTGGAGGCCGGAGACGAGGTGCGTGTGCCGCCGGTTCGTCTCACCGAAGAGGGAGACAGGGCAGGTCCGCCGGAGGCGTTCATGCGGCGGCTGGAACAGGCCATCGTCTTCGAGGACGCCCGCCTGCTGGCCCTGAACAAGCCCACCGGCTTGGCCAGCCACGGCGGCAGCGGCATCAGCTTCGGCGCCATCGAGACCCTGCGTGCGCTGCGCCCGGGGCAGACCCTGGAGCTGGTCCACCGGTTGGATCGCGACACATCGGGCCTGCTGATCGTGGCCAAGAAGCGCTCGGCGCTGAGCGAGCTGCAGGCGCTGCTGCGTGAAGACCACGGCGCCGGCATCCGCAAGCGCTACCTGACCCTGCTGACCGGGCGCATGCCCGACGGCGTGATGACGGTCGATGCGCCGCTGCACGTGGGCCTGCGCCAAGGCGGCGAGCGCCATGTGCAGGTCAACGCGATCGGCAAGGAATCGATCAGCCACTTCCGCGTGCTGGAGCGTCGCGGAGGGCATTCGTACTGCGAGGTCCGCATCGAGACCGGCCGCACCCACCAGATCCGCGTGCATGCCCAGCACCTGGGGCATCCGGTGGCCGGTGACGACAAGTACGGCGATCCGGTCGTCAATAAGCGGCTTCGTGAGCAGATCGGGCTGAAGCGCCTGTTCCTGCACGCAGCCTCGCTGGAGTTCGCGCTGGACGACGGCAAGAGCCCGTACGTGCTGAACGCGCCGCTGGCCGATGAGCTGGTCGAGGCGCTGGATCGGCTGAAGTAGGCAGGACAGGCAGCGCGCCGTATCCCCTTGTAGAGTCGAGCTTGCTCGACTGCTGTTCGGTCGAGGAATGTCAGTCGAGCAAGCTCGACTCTACGGGGCGGGCCTGGAATTCCTCACCACTTGAACAGCACCAGGCTGATTGCCAGCGTGCCCATGCCCGCCACCAGCCCGTACACGGTTTCGTGGCCCTTGGCATAGCGCTTGGCCGCCGGCAGCAGCTCGTCCAGTGCCAGGAACACCATCACGCCGGCAATCAGCCCGAACACCCAGCCGAAGGTGGCGTGCGACAGCGATCCGGACAGCAGCCAGTAGCCCAGCGCCGCGCCCACCGGCTCGGCGAGGCCCGACAGCAGGCTGGCGCTGAACGCATAGAGCTTGTTCTGGGTGGCGAAGTACACCGGCACCGCGATCGCGATGCCCTCGGGGATGTTGTGGATGGCGATGGCGAAGGCCAGCGGCATGCCCACCGACGGGCTCTCCAGGGTCGCGAAGAACGTTGCCAGCCCTTCCGGGAAGTTGTGCGCAGTGATGGCGATCGAGGTCAGCAGCGCGACCCGCTTCAGGTACTCGCGGCTGTTCTCGCGGAACGCAGGGTCCTGCTTGTCCAGGCTGTCATGCGGGTTGGGGATGAAGTGGTCGATCAGCACGATTACGATCACGCCCAGCAGGAACGCCAGGGTGCCGTAGGTGAAGCCGGTGCGCTCGCCATAGGCCAGCGCGAAGGATGCAATGGACTTGTTGAGGATCTCCGACAGCGACACGTAGACCATGGCGCCGCCGGCGAAGGCCAGCCCGAAGGCCAGCAGGCGCGGATTGGGCCGGCGCGAGAACAGCACCAGCAGGCTGCCGATGGCGGTGGCCAGACCGGCCGCGAGGGTGACCGCGAGCGCGATCCAGACGTTTTCCGGGGGAATCTGCAGCATGTACCGACGCGATCCTGGTCAACAGACAACCGCCCCGGGCAAGGCCGGGGCGGCGAGGGCGAGGCGGGCGTCGGCTTGCCTCGTCGGGGCGCGCGCGATCAACCGCCGCGGCGCAGGCGTTCTTCGATGGCGAAGCACTGGTCCGGCTTCGGCTGCGGTGGGTTGAAGCTGACCGGCACCTGGATGGTGGCCGGCACCGGCTGGCCGTTGCGGGTGGCGGCATTGAACTGCCAGCCTTGCACGGCGGCCTTGGCCAGCTCGTCCAGCTGCGGGTTGCCGGCGCCGGTCAGCAGGGCGACCTCGCTCGGCTTGCCGTCGGTACCGATGGTGACCTTGAAGGTGCTGGTGCCGCCCACGCCCATGCAGGCCAGTTCCAGCGGGTACTGCGGCGGCGGCGTCTTCACCGCGGCCACTTCGGTCGGCGGCGGCGGTGGCGGTGCCGGCGGTTCGGACGGGCCGCAGCCGGCCAGGCCGGTCGCAGCGAACAGGGACAGGCTCAGCAGGCGTACGTTCATGGCAGTTGCTCCGTCAGGGCCGAAGTCTTTGCCGCGCAGATGAAGTCGTTCTCGCTCAGGCCGCCCACATCGTGGGTGGAGAAGCGCACGACCGCGCGGTCGTAGTGCACGCCCAGGTCCGGATGGTGGTCCTCGCGGTGGGCGATCCAGGCCAGCGCGTTCACGAAGGCCATGGTGGCGTAGTAATCCTTGAAGCGGAAGGTGCGCGACAGGGCCTGGCCGCCCTCGCTCAGCTCCCAGCCGGGAACCTGCGGCAGCAGTTCGGCCAGGCGGGCTTCGCCAAGCTTGTGGTCGCTGCCTTTGCGCGGCACGCAACGGGCCTGGGCCAGTGGAATCAGGTCGGCCATGGGAATCTCCACCTCGTGTTGACTGAACAATGCGCCGGACGGTGTATAAACCGAATGAGCGGCTGACGCTTACTTGGCTAGAATAGCCTGATGATCCAGATCTCCGACACTGCCCAGACCCATTTCCGCAAGTTGATCGAACGCGAGGGCGTGCCCGGCATGGGCGTGCGCCTCAGTGCGGTCGATCCCGGTACCCCGCGCGCCGATGCCCGGCTGGAATTCGCCGAACCGACCGATCTGCTCGGTGACGAGTGGGCGGTGGACTGCGATGGTTTCACCCTCTATGTCGATGCCAGCAGCGTCGGCTGGCTCGATGGCGCCGAGATCGACATCGTCGCCGGCACCGCCGGTGCCCAGCAGCTGACTATCAAGGCGCCGCGCATCAAGGGCGAAGCGCCCGGCGATGCCGCCTCGCTGGTCGAGCGCGTGCATTGGGTGGTCGAGAACGAAATCAATCCGCAGCTGGCCTCGCATGGCGGCAAGGTGGCCGTGCAGGAAGTCTCGGCCGACGGCGTGGTGCTGCTGCGCTTCGGTGGTGGCTGCCAGGGCTGCGGCATGGCCGACGTGACCCTCAAGCAGGGCATCGAGAAGACCCTGATGGGCCGCGTGCCGGGCGTGACCGCTGTACGTGATGCGACCGACCACGACAGTGGCCACGCGCCGTACATCCCTCGCGGCAACGCCGCCTGATCGCTGACGCGTGCCTCTGACCCGGGCCGAGCAGCTCATCGACCTGCTGCTGGCGCGCCAGCAGCCCGGGGCCGTCCTCGAGAAAACCACGCGCCTGCCGTATGGCTGGGCGCTGTGGCTGCGCTCGCTCGCCCCGTTGCCGCGGCCGTTGCATGCGCGTGACGTCATCGACGTGCTGCTGCCGCGTCCGTTGCCCGGGCCGCCCGGGCAATCGCCGCGTTTGTCCCCGTGGCAGGCGCTGCGCCGGCTGTTCTGGCAGGACTGGGATGCCGCACCGCTTGATCAGCGCTGGATGCGCTGGACCTCGGCTCTGGTCAGCGCGCTGTTGCATCTGCTGTTCTTCGTGCTGCTGCTGTGGGTGGCGGTGATCCGCACCACGGCGCCGGAGGAAGAGGGCGCTGAAGGCGAGCGCGTGCAGGTGGAATT
This sequence comes from Stenotrophomonas sp. GD04024, assembly GCF_029837545.1. Lineage (NCBI taxonomy): Bacteria > Pseudomonadati > Pseudomonadota > Gammaproteobacteria > Lysobacterales > Lysobacteraceae > Stenotrophomonas > Stenotrophomonas sp. GD04024. The sequence continues at coordinate 28,126 of NZ_JAOEDV010000018.1, forward strand.
CGTCGGCCGCGCTACCCAGGAAGGCGGTGGCCACCAGCCGGGCGCCGAAGCCGCTGCCGCCGCGCCGGCCGGGCAGGTGGCGGCCGGCCGCGAGGCGGGAGCCGCCACCGCACCGCAACCGCGGCCCGCCGCAGCGTCGGCGTCTGCGCCCATGCCTACGCCGGCAGCGACCGCCAGCGTGCCTGCGCCGCCGGCTGAAGCCGAACCCGCGCCGGTCGCGGCACCGCCGCCGTCTCCAGTGCAGGCCACCGAGGTGGCCGAGGCCAGCACCGACTTCGTGGTGCCGCCGGTCAGCGTGCCGCGCACCGAAGTCAGCATCGTGCCGCGCGACACCACACCCACGGTGCGCGAGCGCAGCGTGCAGCCGCTGCAGGCGCCCGCTGCGCCGACGCCGCTGCATGCACCGGCCGTCGCGGTGCGCACGCCGCAGTTGCGTGACATCCAGGTACAGGAGCGCGAAGTCAGTACGGTCGACGCCCCGGTGGCGCCGCAGCCGCTGCGCACCGCGGATGTGCAGGTACGCCTTCCGCAACAGGAACTGCAGGTGCGCGAACGCGAGGTGCAGGCCGTGGTCGATCCGCAGGTGCGGATGGCGACCGTGGCCGGCCGTGAGCCGACCGTACATGCGCCGGCGGGCCGTGACGTGCAGGTGCGCGAACGCGAAGTCGCCTCGGCACCAGCGGCGGCGCCATCACCTTCCAGTGGCAGTGCCCCCGCGGTCACTGCTGCGCCTGCGGCCAGCAGCAGCGCGGCGCAGGCCAGCAGCACGACAGCGCGCACGTCGGCATCCAGTACCGCACCGGCCCAGGCCGGCGCGCGCCCAGCACCCGACCCGGGCAATTGGGCCACGCCTGCCAAGAGCGATGACTGGGGTGCCTCCAGCCGCAACCGCGACGGTGCGAGCAGTGGCGCACACCAGGCCAGTACTTCCGGCAAGGGCAGCGGTCTGTTCAATGCCGATGGCAGCGTGCGGGTGCCGGGGCAGGAGGGCGACGGGCACGCCGAACGGGGCGCACCGGGCGGTGCCAACGATGGCTGGACCAAGGAGCGTATCGCCCAGTCCGGCACCTGGTTGAAGCGGCCGCCGTACGACTACACGCCTACCTCGTTCGACAAGTACTGGGTGCCGCAGGAATCGCTGCTCGCCGAGTGGGTGCGCAAGGGCATCAAGTCGATGGAGATTCCGTTGCCGGGCACCGGCACGAAGATCTCCTGCGTGATCTCGATCCTGCAGGCTGGTGGTGGCTGTGGCCTGACCAACCCGAACATGCAGGACCAGCCCGCGGTGGCGCGTCCGCCGCCGGACATCCCGTTCAAGAAAGAGCTGCAGGAAGACAATGGGAGCCGCTAGCGGCTCCCATTGTCCACGCATGTTTCCTTATCCCCGCGCCGTTGGCGCGCCCCCTTGAACAACAAGGGGGCTCCTCGCCGGAACCATCACGGGATGTGACGGTCGTGCTGACGCGCTTTGGTAGGTGCCAACCTTGGTTGGCACGGAAGCGCCGACCAAGGTCGGCCTCCACCAGGGCATCAGCGCATGCCGACCAAGGTCGGCATCCACCAGGGCAGTGACCTCACGCGCTCTGCGACAGGAACACCCAGAACGGCACGTCACGGCCAACCCAGTCGCGGCTGGTTTCGTCCATCACCTCCAGCAGGGTGTCGAAGTCCTTCTGCGCGTCCGCACGCAGGGCGTCCACGTCGGCCAGGAACAGCGCGTAGCCGTTGGCCGGCAGCCATTGCAGGTCGCGCAGGTTGTCCGACAGGGCGTCCCAATTGCCGCCGAAGCCTGCCGGGAAATCCAGCTGCGCGGCCAGTCGTGCCAGCAGGGTGCGCTTGTCGGCCACGCCTTCCAGATCGATGCGGATCACCTTCAGGCCGGCATCGCGCATCGCCGCCGCCAGCGCGTCGATGTCGTCGCTGTCGATGGCGTAGACGCCGGCATTGTTGATGTCATGCAGGCCGAGGCCGAAATCATCGTGGCTCATCACTGCGCTCCCTGGGCCGGTACGGTGAAGCTGCGGAACGATTCATAGTGGTCGTCGGTGTAGTACCACGCCTCTGGCGGATCGCCACCGGTGACGATGCGGCGCGTGCCACGGGTGCGTGCGCCAGGCGTGTCGACGGTGTACTCGCGGTAGTAGCCGCGCGCGCGCTGCGGCAGCTGCTGCTCGCGGTTGCCGAAGGTGCTGCCGTCCTGGCGGTGCGGGAACGGACCACCGCGCTGTATCAGCGCGATGGTCTGGCGCGCCTCGGCGGGCAGGAACGCGGGCAACCCGCCATCGGTGCGGGCTGCCGGCGTGGCCGGGGCCTTCGCGGCAGGCGCGCCCTGCAGTTCGGGCGCGAACTGCGGCGCTGGCGCACGCTGCATGAAGTGGTTGGCGACCAGGCCGAGCAGTAGCAGGGCGATGGCGGTGATCAGCAGCCGGGGGTTGCGCATGGGCACGGGCAGGCGAGGGCAAGGCACGCACTGTAACGCCTGCGCGCTGCATGGGGCATGAGGAACGCGCAGCGTCACCGCTGCGTAACAATTGCCGGCATGCTCACCGGCAGGACGCAATTTCCTTTACATCCCCCTTGGTAATCTTGCGGTCTGTCCCCATCATTCACCGCGCACTGCCCGACACCGTCGGGTGCCCTCGCAATCAGGAGATGCATCATGGCCTACACCCTGCCCAAGCTGTCCTACGCCTACGACGCGCTGGAACCGCATATCGATGCGGCGACGATGGAAATCCATCACACCAAGCATCACCAGACCTACATCAACAACGTCAACGCGGCGCTGGAAGGCACCGAGTACGCTGACCTGCCGGTCGAAGAGCTGGTGAAGAAGCTCAAGTCGCTGCCGGAGAACCTGCAGGGCCCGGTGCGCAACAACGGGGGTGGCCATGCCAACCACTCGCTGTTCTGGACCGTGATGGCGCCGAACGCGGGTGGCAACCCGGTGGGCGACGTGGCCAAGGCGATCGACAAGGACCTGGGTGGCTTCGACAAGTTCAAGGATGCCTTCACCAAGGCTGCGCTGACCCGTTTCGGCAGCGGCTGGGCATGGCTGAGCGTCACCCCGGACAAGAAGGTCGTGGTCGAGAGCACCGGCAACCAGGACAGCCCGCTGATGGAAGGCAACACCCCCATCCTCGGCCTGGACGTGTGGGAACACGCGTACTACCTGAAGTACCAGAACCGCCGTCCGGAATACATCGGCGCGTTCTTCAACGTGATCGACTGGAACGAAGTCGAGCGCCGTTACCAGGAAGCGATCGCCTGATCGGCGTCGCGGGTTGAAATGAAAAGGCCGGGGGAAACCCCGGCCTTTTTTGTTGCAGGATTCATTCGGTAGTGCCGGCCGCTGGCCGGCAATCGTGTGGTACCCGAGGAGCCGGCCAGCGGCCGGCACTACCTATTCGGCGGTGGCCGTATCGCCCTGCAGGCGCAGGGTTGCCATCACGCCCAGGCGCAGGCCGGGCAGGTCGCCATCGGCCGGCAGCAGGATCGGCTGCTGGCGGATGCCGCCGAAATGCTTGACCTGGAACAGCACGTCCAGGCCATGGCCGGTGGCTCCACCGCCACTGGCCGCTGGCGGTTCCGGGCGGCCGCCAGGATTGCGCCGGGCCGGCTGGAAGCCGGGCGTGCTGCGCACCAGTTCCACGGTGGAGGCCGAGAAGTCGCCGGCGATCAGGCTGGGCATGCCCTCGGCGGTGGCGCCGATCCAGGTCATCAGGTCGTTGGTCTGGTGCTGGCGCGCGGTGGCCTCGTCCGGCTCCGGGCGCAGCCGCGCCACGTAGATGTTGACCAGCGCCTGGCCCAGCTTCAGCCGCATCATGCCGGCCGCGCTGAACGTCCCGGGTGGATGCAGCAGGGTGACACCGTCCTCGCTGACCGGCAGCCGGGTCAGCATGGCATTGCCATGCCGCAGCGGCTGGCTGGGCGGATCGGCGGTGACGAAGTCGCAGCTGTAGCGCAGCCGGCTGGCCAGCCAGCAGGCCGGATTGCGGCCCTGCTGCTGCAGCACCTGCTGTACCGAGATCACGTCCGGTTGCAGGTCGGTCAGCAGCTGCGCGACCTGCTCGCGGCGCTGCTTCCATTGCGCATCGTCGCGGCTGGGCAGTTCCAGTGCGGCCACGGTCAGTTGCCGGGGCTCGCCCTCGCTGCTGGCCGAGGCCGGCGCCTGCGGTCGCGCCTGGGCCTGCAACGCCGGCAACAGCAGCAGGCAGCTGAGCAGGAGTCGGGCGTAGGCGAGGGGGCGCATAACGATAAGTTTACGCTTTTGTCGTGCAGGTGCCGTGACTTCCGGCACAGCCAGGAGCGCCTGCCATGGATTGGCACCGTTGTCATGCAGCCCTGCAGCGTGCTTCGCAAGGCCTGGTTCCGGTAACCTTGCGCCTTTCGCTTCGCAGGAATGCCTTACAGGATGAGCCACGACGCAGTTGCCCCCATCGCCGGCCAGGGAAGGATGCCGCGCCAGATTCCGTACATCATCGGCAATGAGGCCTGCGAACGGTTCAGTTTCTACGGGATGCGCAACATCCTGGTGCAGTTCCTGATCACCTCGCTGCTGCTGCAGGAAATCACTGCGGAAGGCCGTGCCGGTGAAGCCAAGGACATCATGCACAGCTTCATGATCGGCGTGTATTTCTTCCCGCTGCTCGGTGGCTGGCTGGCCGACAGGTTCTTCGGCAAGTACCACACCATCCTCTGGTTCAGCCTGGTCTACTGCGCCGGCCACCTGTGCCTGGCGCTGTTCGAGAACAGCCGCGAGGGCTTCTTCCTTGGCCTGGGCCTGATCGCGCTCGGTGCCGGCGGCATCAAGCCGCTGGTGGCATCGTTCATGGGTGACCAATTCGACCAGAGCAACAAGCACCTGGCAAAGCTCGTCTTCGACGCCTTCTACTGGATCATCAACTTCGGCTCGCTGTTCGCCTCGCTGCTGATCCCGCTGGTGCTGAAGAACTGGGGCCCGCAGTGGGCGTTCGGCATCCCGGGCATCCTGATGTTCGTGGCCACCTTCGTGTTCTGGCTGGGCCGCAAGCGCTACGTGCTGGTGCCGCTGCCGCCGAAGGACCCGCATTCGTTCGCCAACGTGGTGCGTACCGCGCTGACCGCACGCGTTGCCGGGCAGGGCCGTCCGGGCCTGGTGATCGCCGCGCTCGGCCTGGTGCTGGCCGTGGCCTCGTTCGGGCTGGTCGGTTCGTTGGGCATCGTCATCTGCCTGTGCCTTGCGCTGGTCGCCATCCTGGCCGGCATCGGCGGCGGCACCTGGCTGCAGCTGGACCGTGCCCGCGGCCAGCATCCGGCCGAAGCCGTGGAAGGCGTGCGCTCGGTGCTGCGCGTGCTGGTGATCTTCGCGCTGACCACGCCGTTCTTCTCGCTGTTCGACCAGAAGGCCTCGACGTGGGTCCTGCAGGGCCAGCAGATGCAGATGCCGAGCTGGTTCACCGCCTCGCAGATGCAGGCATTGAACCCGCTGCTGGTGATGATCCTGATTCCCTTCAACAACCTGGTGCTGTACCCGGCGCTGCGCCGCTTCGGCTTCGAGCCGACCGCGCTGCGCCGCATGACCGCCGGTATCGCCTTCAGCGGCCTTGCCTGGATCGTCATCGGTGGCATCCAGGTGGTGATGGACGGCGGCAATGCCATGTCGATCTTCTGGCAGATCCTGCCATACGCACTGCTGACCTTCGGTGAGGTACTGGTCTCGGCCACCGGCCTGGAGTTCGCCTACAGCCAGGCGCCGCAGGCGATGAAGGGCGTGGTGATGAGCTTCTGGAACCTGACCACCACCATCGGCAACCTGTGGGTGCTGCTGTCCAACGCCGCGGTGCGCAACGACACGGTGACCCACCAGATCGCCGGGACCGGCCTGAGCGAGGCGGCGTTCCTGATGTTCTTCTTCGCCGGCTTCGCCTTCATCGCGGCGTTGGCCTTCGGTTGGTACGCGAAACGCTATCGTATGGTCGACAACTACCGTAGCGCCTGAGCCTGACATGACCCCCGTCAATCTGCTGTTGATCGCCATCACCGCCATCCTTTCGTGGATGGCGTTCAACAACCGCAAGCTGGCCGACCGCCTGATCCTGTGGCCGCCCGCCGTGGACCGCCATCGCCAGTACGACCGGCTGGTGACCTATGGCTTCATCCACGCCGACTGGTCGCACCTGATCTTCAACATGATCACCCTGTTCTTCTTCGGGGGATTCATCGAGAGCGTGATGGTGGAGCTGACCGGCAGCTACCTGACCTATCCGGCGTTCTATATCGGCGCGTTGCTGGTCTCGATCCTGCCCAGCTACCTGAAGAACCAGAAGAACCCGAACTACCTCAGCCTCGGTGCATCCGGGGCGGTGTCGGCGGTGCTGTTCGCCTTCATCCTGATCAAGCCGTGGTCGATCATCCTGGTGTTCTTCATCCCGGCGCCGGCCATCATCTACGCCGCGTTCTACGTCGGCTACAGCATCTGGATGGACAAGCGCGGTGGTGATCGCATCAACCACAGCGCACACCTGGCCGGTGCGGCGTTTGGCGTGATCTTCATGCTGGCCATGCAGCCGAGCATCTTCAACCACTTCCTGCGTGAACTCTCCAACCCGACCTTCCGCCTCGGCGGCGGTTGAGGGTGGGAACGGGGGCGGATCGGCAGCGATCCGCCCCGGCCGGTTCAGGCCGTGGTCTGCTGCCCGTAGGTGTCCAGCAGGCGGGCGAACACTTCCTCGCCGATGCGCTGGAAATCCTGGTCTTCGGTCTGCCCTTCCACTGCCAGCTGCAGCAGGCCCTCCAGCAGGGCACGGTCGGTATCGGAATGGGGATCGCTGGGGTGCATCGGGGCCTCCGCGGTAATGCGCATGGTCTACGGTCGCAAGGGCCGTGCCAGCCTGGCCGTACCCCTCCACAGGCGATAGCGGCCACCCGCCCTCCAGCTTGAGGGTCGAAAACTGACGTGAATGGACCGCACTTGCCCCTGTTCAGGCTTCACGCGATCATGGCGCCCGGCTGCGCACCATCCACGCAGTCGCCGCAGGAGACAGTTCCATGGCTTCGGTCACGCCCCCCGGTCTGGCCTATGAGGTCGAACACGACCTGGCCAGCCACCGCTTCACCGCCCGTGTCCGAGGACAGCTGGCGGTGCTCGATTACCAGATCAAGCGCAGGCGCATGGTCATCACCCACACCGAAGTGCCCGAGCCGATCGCCGGCCGCGGCATTGCCGGTGAGCTGACCCGCGTCGCGCTGCGTTTCGCCCGCGAGCAGAAATACAAGGTGGTGCCGGCGTGTTCGTATGCCGAGGCCTTCCTGCAGCGGCACGAGGAATATCACGACCTGCTCGTCGGCTGATGCCGGCGGGCCACGCTTCAGCCATGGCAGGCGATGATGTACAAACATGAACAGGGGATCCCGATGAAGATTGGAAACAACCGGCCATTGCGCGGCAGCGTGCTGGCCGGCGTGGTGGGCGTGCTGTTGCTGGCCGGTTGCCAGCGTGAGAGCGAGCCGGCACCGGCGACCGACGCGGCCCCCGCCGCCGAGGCCCCGGTCGCGGGCGAGACACCCGCCACGGAAGCGCCGCTGGATCTGCGCGACGTGATCGAGAACAACGAGCGCGAAGTGGTGGGCATCAGCTACCCGGCCGGCATCGACCGTTATCCGGGCCTGGCACGCGCGCTGCAGGACTATGCGACCAGCGCCCGCAGCGACCTGCAGCAGGCACTGGACGGGCTCGGCAACGACAAGCCGAGCATGCCCTACGAGCTGTCGCTGAGCTTCGAGAAGCTGCTGGAAACCCCGCAGCTGGTGGTGGTCAGTGCCGATGGCAGTCGCTATACCGGAGGCGCCCACGGTGAGCCACTGGTGGCCCGCTTCGTGTGGCTGCCGCAGCACCAGCAGATGCTCAGCGCCGAAAAGCTGGTGGCCGATGCCAAGGGCTGGAAGGCGATCAGCGATTTCGTCGCCGACCAGCTGCGCGAGCGCGTGGCCACCCGCCTCAGCGGCGAGGACATGGACCCGGCCCAGCTGCAGGAATCGCTGCGCAACGCATCGCGCATGATTGTCGACGGTACCGGCCCGCAGGCCGACAATTTCAGCCAGTTCCAGCCGCTGACCGACGACAAGGGGCAGATCACCGCGCTGCGCTTTGTTTTCCCGCCGTACCAGGTGGGTCCATACTCGGACGGCACGCAGACCGCCGATGTACCGGCGGCGGTGCTGTTGCCGCACGTGGCCAAGGACTACGTGGAGCTGTTCGCACGCGGTTGACCGCAGTCGAGGAGGTGGCGTGGATACAGGGTTGCAGGAGCGGGTCGCCGGCCTGCTGCAGGAAGCCGGGGTCCGCATCGGCGGCACCCAGCCACAGGACATCCACGTGCATGATCCGCGCTTCTTCGCGCGGGTCATGGCGCACGGCTCGCTCGGCCTCGGCGAGAGCTACATGGACGGCTGGTGGGATGCCAACGTCCTGGACGACTTCCTCGTCCATCTGATGCAGGCGCACCTGGACGAACGGGTGCATGGCTGGCGCGAAGTGGCCGATGCGCTGAAGGCGCGCCTGTTCAACCTGCAGGCCGGGCAGGGCAGCTACGAGGTCGGTCGTCGCCATTACGACCTCGGCAATGACCTGTACCAGGCCATGCTCGGAACGCGCCTGGTCTACAGCTGCGGCTACTGGCGCACTGCCGATGATCTTGACGCCGCGCAGGAGGCCAAGCTCGACCTGGTCTGCCGCAAGCTGGGCCTGCGTCCGGGCCAGCGCGTGCTGGACATCGGCTGCGGTTGGGGGGAGGCACTGAAGTTCGCGGCCGAGCGCTACGGTGTCAGCGGCGTCGGCGTGACCATCTCGAAAGAGCAGGCCGAGTTCGCCCGTGAGCGGTGCGTCGGGCTGCCGATCGAGATCCGCCTGCAGGACTACCGCGAACTGGACGAGCCGTTCGATGCGATCTTCTCGATCGGCATGTTCGAGCACGTCGGTGACAAGAACTATTCCAGTTTCTTCGAGGTGGCCAGGCGCTGCCTCTCGCCACGCGGGTTGCTGCTGCTGCATACCATCGGCACCAACATCTCGCGGCATCGTACCGATCCATGGATCGCGCGCTACATCTTCCCGAACTCGATGCTGCCGTCGGCGGTGCAGATCAGCAAGGCATTCGAAGGTCGCTTCGTGCTGGAGGACTGGCACAACTTCGGCACCGATTACGACCTGACCCTGCAGGCGTGGCGGCGCAACGTGGAAGCGGCCTGGCCGCGACTGGATGCGCGCTATGACGAGCACTTCCGGCGCATGTGGCGTTTCTACCTGGCCGGGTCGATGGCGACTTTCCGCTGCCGGCACGCGCAGCTGTGGCAGCTGGTGCTGTCGCCGGAAGGCGTGCCGGGCGGGTACGTCGCGCCGCGATGACTGCCAGTAGATCCACGCCAGGCGTGTATGGACGATGCCGGGGTTCATGGCCCGGAAGGATCGTGCCGACCAACGATCGGCCCCCTCCCGTAGATCCATGCCATGCGTGGATGGCGCATGAAAAAACCGCCCGGTCTCCCGGGCGGCTTTCGTTTCACGCTAGCGCGCGGGCGATCAGTTGCCGGCGCCGGTCAGGCCACGCTTTTCCAGCAGCGGTTCGATCTGCGGCTCGTGGCCGGCGAAATCGCGGAACAGCTGCATCGCGTCGACGCTGCCGCCCTTGGACAGCAGCGTGGCGCGGAAGTGGTCGCCGTTCTTGCGGCTGAGGCCGCCGTTGTCCTTGAACCACTTCTGGGTGTTGGCATCGAGCACTTCCGACCAGATGTAGGCGTAGTAGCCGGCCGAGTAGCCACCCATGATGTGGCTGAAGTACGGGGTCTTGTAGCGCGGCGGAACCGGCGCGTAGTAGATGCCGTCCTTCTCCAGCGCAGCGCGCTCGAAGGCCATCACGTCCTTGGCGGCCGGCACCTGGTCGGCGCCGATCTGGTGCCAGCGCTGGTCGAGCATCGCCGCAGCCAGGTACTCGGTGGTGGCAAAGCCCTGGTTGAACTTGGCCGCAGCCAGCACCTTGTCCAGCAGCGCCTGCGGCATCGCCGAACCGTTCTGGTAGTGCTTGGCGTAGTTCTTCAGGATGGCCGGGTTGTCCGACCACATCTCGTTGACCTGCGAGGGGAACTCGACGAAGTCGCGCGGTACCGAGGTGCCCGAGAAGTACGGGTACTTCACGTTGGAGAACATGCCGTGCAGCGCGTGGCCGAACTCGTGGAAGGTGGTGTTCACCTCATCCCAGGTCAGCAGGGTCGGCTGGCCGGCCGGCGGCTTCGGGATGTTCAGGTGGTTGGCCACCACCGGCTTGAAGCCGGTCAGCTTGGACTGCGAGACATACGAGTTCATCCACGCACCGCCACGCTTGGAGGCGCGCGCATACGGATCGAAAATGAAGATCGCCAGCTGGCTGCCGTCGGCGTCGAACACGTCGTAGACGGTGACGTCATCGTGGTAGACCGGCAGGTCGGTACGCTGCTTGAAGGTCAGGCCGAACTCCTGGCCGGCAGCATAGAACACGCCGTTTTCCAGCACGTTCTTCATTTCGAAGTACGGCTTCAGCTGCGATTCGTCGAAGTTGTACTTGGCCTGGCGCACCTTCTCGCTGTAGAAGGCCCAGTCCCACGGTTCCAGCTGGAAGGTCTTCTTGCCGGCGGCCTTCTGTTCCTGGTCGATCATCGCCTGCAGGTCGGCCGCTTCGCGCTTGGCGTTGGCCACGGCAGCCGGGGCCAGCTTGCCCAGCATCGCGTTGACCGCTTCGGGGGTCTTGGCGGTCTGGTTGGTCAGGTTGTAGGCGGCGAAGTTCGCAAAGCCCATCAGCTTGGCCTTGTCGGCACGCAGCTGCATGATGCGCGAGACCAGTGCGGTGTTGTCGAACTCGCCACCGCGGCTGCCACGGCTGACCGAGGCTTCGTAGATCTTCTGGCGCAGGGCGCGATTGGCCAGGTTGGTCAGCGGCGGCTGGCCGGTGGTGTTGAGCAGGGTGATCACGTACTTGCCTTCCAGGCCACGGGCCTTGGCGGCTTCGGCGGCGGCAGCGATCTGCTCCTTGGACAGGCCGGCCAGCTCCTTGACGTCGTCGACGGTGATCGCCGAAGCGTTCACTTCCGACTGCACGTTCTGGCTGAACTTGGTGCCCAGGTTGGCCAGCTCGGCGTTCATCTCCTTCAGCGTGGCCTTGTCGGCCTCGGACAGCTTGGCGCCGGCGCGCACGTAGTTGTCGTAGTACTTCTCGACCAGGCGCACGCCTTCGGCGTCCAGGCCCAGCTGGCTGCGGGTGTCATACAGCGCCTGGATGCGCGCGAACAGCTTGCCGTTCAGCGCGATCGCATCGCTGTGCGCGGCGAACTTGGCCGAGTAGTCGGCCTGCAGCTTCTTGCGGGTGTCGTTGGTGTCGGCACCGACCAGGCTGAAGAACACGGTGGTCGCGCGGTCGAGGATGTCACCGCTCTTTTCCAGGGCGATGATGGTGTTGTCGAAGGTCGGCTTGGCCTTGTTGTTGGCGATCGCCTCCACTTCCTTCAGCTGCTGCGCCATGCCGGCGTCGAAGGCCGGGGCGAAGTCGCTGTCCTTGATCCTGTCGAACTGCGGGAAGTGCAGCGGCAGCGGGCTATCGGCGAAGAACGGGTTGGCCTGCTGGGCATTGGTGCTGGCAGCCGGGGTGGCGGCGCCGGCCGAGAAGGCGGGCAGGGCAAGGCCGAGGGACATGGCCACGGCAAGGGCAAGGCGAGTGGTCAAGGTAGGAACTCCGGTAAGGCAAACAAGGGCCCGAGGGTAACCCGGCCAGCGGCGCCCGCACTTGTGTCAAAAGGCATGTTGCCGGGGCCGCGCGCGGGTACCATGCAATCACCGCCACGGCCCGCCGTCATGACCACCACCTACGATTTCAGCTTCCGTGACCTCGATGGCCAGCCGCAGGCGCTGGCGCAGTTCCAGGGCCGTCCGCTGCTGCTGGTCAACGTCGCCAGCCGTTGCGGTTTCACCCCGCAGTACACCGGGCTGGAGCAGCTGTGGCAGGACTACCGCGAGCGCGGCCTGGTGGTGATCGGCTTTCCGTGCAACCAGTTCGGCGCGCAGGAGCCGGGTGATGCCGCGCAGATCCGCCAGTTCTGTTCGCTGGACTATCCGGTCAGCTTCCCCTTGTCGGAGAAGATCGAGGTCAACGGCAGCGGCGCCGATCCCCTGTGGGCATGGCTGTCACGCGAGAAGCGCGGCCTGCTGGGCATTGCCCGCATCAAATGGAACTTCAGCAAGTTCCTGGTCGATCGCAAGGGAAGGGTGGTGTCGCGGCATGCTCCGACCACCACGCCGGAGCAGCTGCGCAGCGCAATCGAAGCACTGCTGTGAGGGGTGGTGGTAGTGCCGGCCGCTGGCCGGCAATCCCGTTGCTGCCTTATTTCTCGACGAAGGCGCGTTCGAACACGTAGTGGCCCGGTTGGCCGATACGCGGCGAGACCTGGAAGCCACGGGCGTCCAGCACGCTGCGCAGGTCGGCCAGCATCTGCGGGCTGCCGCAGATCATCGCGCGGTCGTTCTCCGGGCTCAGTTCCGGCAGGCCGAGGGTGCGCTGCATCTCACCGCTTTCCATCAGCGAGGTCAGGCGGCCCTGGTTGGCGAACGGCTCGCGGGTGACGGCCGGGTAGTACAGCAGCTTGTCGCCGATCATCTCGCCCAGGAACTCGTGCTCACGCAGTTCCTTCTCGAAATAATCGCGGTAGGCCAGATCCTTTTCGTAGCGCACGCCATGGCACAGGATCACCTTCTCGAAGCGCTCGTAGGTCTCCGGGTCCTTGATCACCGACAGCCACGGCGCCATGCCGGTGCCGGTGCCCAGCAGGTACAGGTTCTTGCCGGGGTGCAGGTCGCTGATCAGCAGGGTGCCGGTGGGCTTCTTGCCGACCAGCACCTTGTCGCCCGGCTTGATGTGCTGCAGGCGCGAGGTCAGCGGGCCGTCCTGCACCTTGATGCTGAAGAACTCCAGGTGCTCTTCCCAGTTGGCGCTGGCGATGGAGTACGCGCGCAGCAGCGGCCGCGCCTCGGTTTCCAGGCCGATCATCACGAACTGGCCGTTCTCGAAGCGGAATCCGCTGTCGCGGGTGAGGGTGAAGCTGAAGTAGGCATCGGTCCAGTGACGGACCTCAAGCACCGTTTCGGCGCCAAAAGCGGAGGACATGGGCGTATCTATCGAAAGTCGTCGGGGGTGATTCTATCTCAAATGAGACAGGTTCTCATTAGGCGGAACGAGAGGCGTTCTCAGCGGTAGCCGGCCGCCTGCAGCTCGAACAGCTCGGCATAGCGGCCGCCCTGTGCCATCAGCTGCTCATGGGTGCCGCTGGCCTCGATCCGGCCGTCGGCCAGCACCAGGATGCGATCGGCCATGCGTACCGAGGAGAAACGGTGGGAAATCAGTACGGCAGTGCGATTATCCGCCAATTCCCTGAACCGCTGGAACACTTCGAACTCGCTGCGTGCGTCCAGCGCTGCCGTTGGCTCGTCCAGGATCATCACCTGCGCATTGCGCATCCACGCGCGGGCAATGGCGATCTTCTGCCATTGGCCACCGGACAGGTCCACACCCTGCTTGAAGCGGCGGCCGATCAGCTGGTCGTAGCCGCCGGGCAGTTCCTCGATCACTTCCTCGGCCATGCCGCGGCGCGCGGCGTCGGCGATGCGTGCCTGGTCATCCATGGCCTCGACCTGGCCGACGCCAATGTTCTCGCCGGCGCTGAGGTTGTAGCGCACGAAGTCCTGGAAGATCACCCCGAGATTGGCGCGCAGGTCGTCCAGGTCGTAGTCGCGCAGGTCGCGGCCATCGAGCAGGATGCGGCCCTCGTCCGGTTCGTACAGCCGCGCCAGCAGCTTCACCAGCGTGGTCTTGCCGGCACCGTTCTCGCCGACCAGGGCCAGCACTTCATCGGCGTGAAGCTGGAAATCCAGGTGGCGCACCGCCCACTGCTCGGCATCGGGATAGCGGAAACCGACGTTCTCGAACACGAAGCCCTGACGGATCGGCTGCGGCACGCGTACGGCGCCCTCGCGCGAGTGGATTTCCGGCTGGATCTGGAAGAACGAGAACAGGTCATCCAGGTACAGCGCCTGGCTGGCCACCTGCGAGAACCCGATCAGCAGGCCTTCCAGCAGCTGGCGCAGGCGCAGGAAGCTGCCGGCGAGGAAGGTCAGGTCGCCGATCGAGAAGTCGCCGCGCACCGTGCGCCAGGCGATGTAGGCGTAGGCGGTGTAGTAGCCCAGCGTGCCCAGTGCGGCCAGCAGCGTGCCCCAGAACGCGCGGCGCCGGGCCAGCGCCCGGTTGGCCTGGAACAGCGCCACCGACAGGCGCCGGTAGCGTTCCACCAGGAAGCGGTGCAGGTTGTAGATCTTCACTTCCTTGGCCGTTTCCACACTGGCACCGAGCTGGCGCAGGTAGTCGAGCTGGCGGCGCTCGGGCGTCCATTGGAAGTTCAAGCTGTAGCCGGCCGCGTTGAAGTGCGATTCGCCGATGAAGGCCGGCACCAGTGCCAGCGCGAGCAGCAGGATCAGCCACGGCGCGTAGACCAGCAGGCCGATGGCCAGGCTGGCCACGGTGATCGCATCCTGCACCTGGCCGAACAGCTGGCTCATCAGGTTCATCCGGCCCATGGTCTGGCGCCGCGCGCGGTCCAGTTTGTCCTGCAGGTCCGGGTCCTCGAAGTCCTCCAGGTCCAATGTCGCCGCATGTTCCATCAGCCGGATGCTGGTGACGTTGGCGAACAGTTCCGACAGCAGGGCATCGGCATAGCTGACCAGGCGGCCGAGCAGGTCCGAGGCGATGGCCAGGCCGAATTCCAGTGCCAGCAGGCCCAGCAGTGGGTTGAGCATGCCGCTGGCCAGCGCCTCGCCCAGCGGTGGGAAGCCGGCATCGTGCTGGCTCAGGTGCAGGGCGCTGTCGATGATCAGCTTGCCGACGTACAGCATCGCCACCGGCAGCAGCGCACGGATCAGGCGCAGGCCGAGGCTGGCCAGGGTGAGCGCGGGGCTGGTCTGCCAGACCATGCGCAGGAACGGCGGCAGGTTGCGCATCGCCTTGAAGCGCTGGCGCAGGCTGGGTTTCTTCGCGGCGGCGGCGCCAGCGGTGGGAGTGGCAGGCATGCGCGTATTGTGCGCGCCTGATACGTGCAGATGGGGTCAGTGCAGCCGTGTGGCCGCGCCGGGGTCAGATCCCTTTGCGGCGCAAAGGGCTCTGACCCTTCCGCATCCACGCATGATGTGGATTTACCGTGTCGACCAAGGTCGACACCTACCCTCAGCTGCAGGAACCTGACCCGCCCGGCCGGAACCGCCCGTTAGGGCAGCGGCGGCAGCAGACCCGCGCCCAGCCGGTTCCAGGCATTGATCACCGCAATCCCCATGCTCAGGTCGCTGATGCCCTTCTCATCGAAGTGCGGTGCCAGCGCATCGAACGCCGCCTGCGATGGCGCCCCATCGGTCAACCGGGTCAGCGCCTCAGCCCAGCCCAGCGCGGCACGCTCGCGGGCATCGAAGAAGCGGCTTTCGTGCCATGCCGGCAGGGTGTCCAGCTTGCGCGGCTCGATGCCGCCCTTGCGCAGCGCGGTGCCGTGCATGTCCATGCAGTAGCCGCAGCCGTTGAGCTGCGACACGCGCAGGAACAGCAGTTCCATCAGGGTCGGATCGATCGAGCTGTCATGCACCGCCTTGCTGGTGGCCAGCAGGCCCTTGAAGGCCTCGGCGGCCAGGCGGGTGTAGGGAACGCGGGGAGAGGCATGGTCGGACATCGTGGGCTCCACGGCGGCCACGATGGCCGCCTTTCACTACCAGGACGCCGCGGCGTCCCCGTGCGTGACAACCCGTGGCAGCTTTTCCGGATTCAGCACGCTGTACACCTGGGCGATGCGGCCGTCGACCACTTCGATGGTGGTGACTGAATGCAGGCGGTCACCGATGAAGCGCAGGATCGCCGGTTCGCCGTTGACGTAGCCCAGCCGTGCCGGATGTGCCGCGCCGCGGCGGGCGATGGCCCAGAACAGGCGGCCGATGCGTTCGGCGCCCAGCAGCGGGCGCACCGCTGCGGTGACCACGCCGCCGCCGTCGGAAACCAGCAGTGCGTTGGCGTGCAGCAGGGCCTGGATCGCCTCGCTGTCGCCGCGCTGGGAGGCGTCCATGAAGCGCGCCAGCAGCTGCCGGTGCTGGCTGGGGTCGGCATTGAAGCGCGGTCGCCCGGCCTGCAGGCGTTGCCGCGCGCGGTGCACCAGCTGCCGGCAGTTGGCCTCGCTGTGGCCGATCAGGTCGGCGATCTCGCGGTAATCGTGATCAAAGGCCTCCTTCAGCAGGAACGCAGCGCGCTCTTCGGGGCCGAGCTGCTCAAGCAGGGTCAGGAAGGCCACCGAAACATCATCGGCAAACGCATGCAGCTGGGCCGGGCCAGGCGCCGGGTCCGGCTCCAGCGTGACCGCCAGCGGTTCAGCCAGCCACGGCCCGACGTAGTGCACGCGCTCGCGCTTGGCCGCGCGCAGCCGATCCAGGCCGAGCCGGGTGGTGGCGGTGACCAGCCAGGCCTCGGCGTCGCGGACGCTGGCCGGGTCGGCGCCCGACCAGCGCAGCCAGGCGTCCTGGACCACGTCCTCGGCGTCGGCGCGGCTGCCGAGCAGGCGGTAGGCCAGGGCCATCAGGCGCGGACGGTGGGTCTGGAAGGTGGTTTCGGCGTTCATATGGGCAAGGACGCCGCGGCGGGCAGGGACGTGACACGAATGTACAACGGCACCCCCGGTGGCAGAGGGGGTAAAATGGGCGGATTACCCCCGCCAGCCTCCAGCAAGCGAGCAAGTCGTGACATCGATCAAGCAGGAAGACCTCATCCAGTCCATCGCCGACGCGCTGCAGTACATCTCGTACTACCACCCGGTCGACTACATCAAGAACCTTGCCGCCGCCTACGAGCGCGAGGAGTCGCCGGCCGCGAAGGAGGCGATGGCCCAGATCCTGATCAATTCGCGGATGTGCGCCGAAGGCCACCGTCCGATCTGCCAGGACACCGGCATCGTCACCGTGTTCCTGGAAATCGGCATGGACGTGCGCTGGGACGACGCCACCATGGGCGTGGAAGACATGGCCAATGAAGGCGTGCGCCGCGCCTACATGCACCCGGACAACAAGCTGCGCGCCTCGGTGCTGGCCGATCCGGCCGGCAAGCGTGTCAACACCAAGGACAACACCCCGGGCGTGGTCAACGTCAAGGTGGTGCCGGGCAACACGGTCGACGTGATCGTCGCCGCCAAGGGCGGTGGTTCGGAAGCCAAGACCAAGTTCGCCATGCTCAACCCGTCCGATTCCATCGTCGACTGGGTGCTGAAGACCGTGCCGACCATGGGCGCCGGCTGGTGCCCGCCGGGCATGCTGGGCATCGGCATCGGTGGCACCGCTGAAAAGGCGATGCTGCTGGCCAAGGAAGCGTTGATGGAACCGATCGACATCACCGAGCTGCAGGCCCGGGGTGCGTCCAACCGCGTCGAAGAGCTGCGCCTGGAGCTGTACGAGAAGGTCAACGCGCTGGGCATCGGCGCACAGGGCCTGGGCGGACTGACCACCGTGCTCGACATCAAGATCAACGATTACCCGACCCACGCGGCCAACCTGCCGGTGGCGATGATCCCGAACTGCGCGGCCACCCGCCATGCGCACTTCACCCTGGACGGCAGCGGCCCGGTGATGCTGGACCCGCCGTCGCTGGAAGACTGGCCGAAGCTGACCTATGACGCGTCCAAGGGCACCCGCGTGGACCTGGACACGATCACGCCGGAAGACGTGGCCAGCTGGAAGCCGGGCCAGACCCTGCTGCTCAACGGCAAGCTGCTGACCGGCCGCGACGCCGCGCACAAGCGCATGGTCGACATGCTCAACAAGGGCGAGCAGCTGCCGGTCGACCTGAAGGGCCGCTTCATCTACTACGTCGGCCCTGTCGATCCGGTGCGCGACGAAGTGGTGGGCCCGGCCGGCCCGACCACCGCCACCCGCATGGACAAGTTCACCCGCCAGGTGCTGGAACAGACCGGCCTGCTGGGCATGGTCGGCAAGGCCGAGCGCGGCCCGGCGGCGATCGAAGCGATCCGTGACAACAAGTCGGCCTACCTGATGGCCGTCGGTGGTTCGGCCTACCTGGTGTCCAAGGCGATCAAGGCGGCCAAGGTGGTCGGCTTCGCCGACCTGGGCATGGAAGCGATCTACGAATTCACCGTGCAGGACATGCCGGTGACCGTTGCCGTCGATTCCACCGGCGAGTCGGTGCACAAGACCGGCCCGCGCGAGTGGCAGGCCCGCATCGGCAAGATTCCGGTGGTGGTGGAGTAAGCCTCCCGTTCCAGTCCGGACAACGGCGCCCTTGTGGCGCCGTTGTTGCATGCAGCCTGCCCGTGGATGGCCTGCTCTGTTAACGTGCTGTCTGATGCATTGGAAGGGAGTCCATCGTGCTGCAGTGGTCGCGTGTTTTGGTGTTGCTGGTCGCTGCGCTGGCGTGCAGTGCCTGTGGCCCGCGTTACTTCGTCGAGCCGCCAACCCACGAAGCGGGGAGGATCTGCGCGTCGGTCTGCGAGAGCCAGAAGACAACGTGCGACTTCCACAACCGCGCCCGTGCCGAGTCGGACCAGCGGAGCTGCGAAAGCGAGAAGAGCCGGGTCATCAGCCGTTGCAGTGGTATCGCCGACGACAAGCAGCGGCACAACTGCGAAGGGGGCAACGGTGCCGGCAACTACTGCGGTTCCCCGGCACTTCCTTCATGCAATGCTCCGTACGCCCAGTGCCTGCTCTCCTGTGGCGGCACCGTGAATGAAGTCCGCACCGACACCGGTGTTCCCGTGTACTGAGCGGGGCGCGCATCGATGCCTGCACGAGCAACCGTGGTCTGCCAGGGTCGGCCTGCCTCTGCACTGGATGTGCCCATGCGCCTGCATCGATCCGTAGCGGCTGTGTTCCTGCTGGTCCTGGCCGGCTGCAGCACAGCGCCATCCTATGAAGGTGCGGATTTCTCCGCCTCCGCGCAGTGCCGCATGCAGTGCCAGGCCAGCTATCGCAGTTGCATGGCGCAGGACAGGACCGGCAACAGTGCGTTCAGCTGCGAACAGCAGGTGGTACCCGCGCCGGACAAGCGCTGCAAGGACGTCGCCAACCCTGAACTGCGCCGTGCCTGCGAGCTGAAGGCGCACGACTGTACGATGCGCGCGCCGATGATGTCCTGTGGTGAACAGCGGGATACCTGCATGAGCAGCTGCGGCTGAGCAACGGCCCGCGCAGGGGCGCATAATCGGCCGATCCAACCGCACAGGATCCGCCGCATGGGCACCACGCTGTATGGTTCGACCAGTACCGCCGCGCTGGTCGTGCACTGGCTGTTGATCGAGCTGGGCATCGAGCACGAACTGGTGCTGCTGGATTTCGACGCGCGCGAGCACAAGGCGGCGGACTACCTGGCGCTGAATCCGGCCGGTGTGGTGCCGACGCTGATGATTGATGGCCTGGTACTGACCGAGGCGGCGGCGATCGCGCTGTACCTGGCTGACCGCCATCCGGACGCCGGCCTGCTGCCTGCGGTGGGTACGCCCCAGCGCGGCGACGCCTACCGCTGGATGTTCTGGTGCGCCAATACGCTGCAGCCGGCCTATCGGGCCTGGTTCTATCCGCACGAAGTGGCCGGCGAGGCCCATGTGCAGGCCAGCCGCGAGATGGCACGGCTGCGCCTGGAAGCGGCCTGGCAGCAGGTGGCCACGCACCTGCAGGGGCACGGTCCCTATCTGTTGGGGGCAACGCCTTGCGTGGTCGACTACATGCTGGTGATGCTGATGCGCTGGTCGCGCAACATGCCGAAGCCCAGCGACACCTGGCCGGCGCTCAAAGCGCACGCGTCTACGATGAAAGCGAGCCCTGCATTCGCCGAGGTCTACCGCCGCGAAGGCATCACCGACTGGCTGTAACCCAAAAAGGGGACGGAGGGGATTAAGTCGCTAATGCACAAACGACATAATCCCCTCCGTCCCCTTTTTTCGGTTACAGGATCTGCAGCACCGTTTCCGGTGGGCGGCACAGCCGCGTGCCCTTGGGCGTGCGCACGACTGGCCGGTTGATCAACCGCGGGTGCTCGGCCATTGCAGCGAGCAGGGTGGCATCGTCGGCTTGTTCCAGGCCGAGCTCGGCGAACGCTGCTTCCTTGCTGCGCACCAACTCGCGTGCAGTCAATCCCGACGCGGCCAGCACCTGGCGCAGCGCGGCCACATCGGGCGGATTGCCCAGGTACTCGACCACCACCGGGTCGAAGCCGGCATCGCGGATCAGCTTCAATGCGCCGCGTGAATTACTGCAGGCCGGGTTGTGCCAGATCGTCACGTCCATCAGAACCACTCCAGCAGCGACACGCCCACGCCGACATAGGTGGCCTTGTGGTTGTAGTCGATCAGGCTTTCGCCGTAGCCATCGAAGATCTGCACATGACCGCGCAACAGGTTGCTGATCGGGAAGCCGTAATCCAGCTGTAGCGCGCCATGCGAGCGGCTGCCGGTGCGCAGCGAATGGCGCGCCATCAGCGCGACCTCGTGGCCGTTGCGGTTCCAGATCAGGGTCGCGTCGCCGCGGCCCATGTAGTCCTCGATGTCCGGGTTGTTGTCGTCGCTGCGGGTCTCGGGAATGCGGTACCACGGGCGCAGCACCAGTGCCCAGTTCTCGCGGTCCAGGCCGATGTTCAGCATCACCCGGTTCCAGCTGCGTGACAGCGGATCGGCGCGGCCGTTGGACTGGTGGTTCAGGGCGATGCCGGTCATGCGCCCGCGCCAGCCACCGATCGAATAGCCGTTGCGGAACACCATCATCACTTCGGGTTCGTAGTTGGTTTCGCGGAACGGGCGCGAATCCTCGCCGTTGTAGGCCTGCCAGCGCGAGCTCTGGGTATAGCCGGCCCAGATGTCGCCGTTGTCGCCGAACAGGTTCTCGGCGACCTTGGTCTTGAAGCTGATCTGGAACTTCAGTTCGGCACTGTCCAGCACCTGCGGCGTGGTGACCGTGTTGGCCGGGTTCGGCGAATGCGGCGTGGTGTTGCGGTCGCTGGTCCAGAACGCGGGCAGCAGGTACACCGGCTTGTAGGCCCGCAGCTGGAACGGGCCGAGCTTGGAGTCTTCGGCCAGCTCCCAGCGGCTGTCCAGCAGCGAGCCGCGGCCGGCGTTGGCCAGCGCACTGTCCGCTGCCGCCGGGCGGAACAGGTCGCTCACGCGTTCGCGCAGTTTCTCCTCGCCCTGGCTCACCCGCGCGGTCTGCCGCTCTTCACGGCGCGCCTGCGCGGCGGCCTCTGCGGCAGCATCGGCAGCCGCGGTGGCCTGCGGGGTGTGCGCGAACAGGCGGTCGTAGCAGGCCAGGCGGGCCGCATCGGTGGTGATGGCCGCGCAGGCAGCGGGCGAGGTGTCGGTGCTGGGCACGAACTCCTGCGCCGCCAGCGGTGCACTGGCCAGGGCCAGCGCCAGCGGCGCAAGACGGGGAAGCAGCGGGGGGAGGGTCATTCCAACAGGCCCTTCGGTGAATACGGGGATCGCACAGTGTGGCGGCTGCACCGGATCGCGGCCAGCCCCCACGGTTTATGCACGGCCACCGCGTGCGCAGGGCGTGAAGGCAGCGCCGTCACAGGAACCAGGCGAAGGCGAACAGGCCCAGCATGGCGATCACCACCGCCAGCTTCAGCGCCAGACCGAGCAGGATGCCGAGCCAGGTGGCGAGGCCGACCCTGGTCGAGCGTCCCAGCTCGCGGGTGTGCCAGTACTCGCCAAGCAGGGCACCGACCAGCGGCCCGGCGAACAGGCCGATGGGCATGAAGAACAGGCCGACGATGCTGCCGACGAAAGTGCCCCAGAGCGCCTTTCGGCTGGCCCCGACCCGCTGCGCACCGACCACGGTGGCCAGCACGTCCACCAGCAGCGAGAGCAGGGTCAGCACGCCCAGTATCACCAGGGTCGGCCAGCCGACATGGACGAAGCCATCAGCCCAGGCCGCCAGCAGCAGTCCGATGAACACCAGCGGGATGCCGGGAAGGGCTGGAAGGATGATTCCGGCGATGCCGACAAGGACAAAAATGACCGCTAGCAGATATAAGATGAATGAGAGTCCCATGCTGTCCCGTATGGTGGTCGATTTGGGGTTGACAGTGAAAGATTTTGCCAGTTGCTTTTTCGTTTTGGGCGGGTTAAGTTGCAGTCGCTGAGCTTGGCAAGGTCACCGTGGATCGTGGCCTGATGAAGCAAGATCTTCCCGATCCGCTGCATCGATGCACCTCGCTTCCCCCTTGCTTGTCAGCCGCCCAACAGGCGTTTCCAACAACAAGAGAGAGTCACCAGGGAGTTAGTGAGATGTCTGATCGCGAGACCGGTACCGTCAAGTGGTTCAACGATGCAAAGGGCTTCGGCTTCATCAGCCGTGAAAACGGCGAAGACGTGTTCGTGCACTTCCGCGCCATCCAGACCCAGGGCTTCAAGAGCCTGAAGGAAGGCCAGAAGGTCACCTTCACCGTCGTGCAGGGCCAGAAGGGCCTGCAGGCCGACGCCGTGCAGCCGACCTGATCGCGCTGTACAACGTCACATGAAAAAGGCCCGCGCAAGCGGGCCTTTTTCCTTGCCATCGGCCCGGGGCAGGTCAGCGCAGGATGACCTTGCCGTTGACCACGCGCACGTAGGTGTTCTCGCGGATGCCGCCGAGGTCACGCTGGTTGACCACGATGGTGCGGCCATCGTCCATGCGCACGCTGATGTCATAGGTGTCGCTGGTGACGTTCTTCTGGATCTGGTTGCCGGCCAGTGCGCCACCCACCGCGCCTGCGGCAGCCGCGATGTTCTTGTTGCCGCGGCTGCCACCGGTGTGGTCGGAGATTTCGTGGCCGGCCACGGCACCGACGATGCCGCCGAGGATCGCGCCGGTGGCGCTGGGCGCGGTGCGGCCGGACTGCACGGTGTTGATGCGGGTGACGATGCCGCAGTCGGCGCAGCGGCCCTGGTTGTAGCCGCCGTTGTTGCCATAGCCGCCATTGTTGTAGCCATTGTTGTAACCACCACCGCCGTAACCGGGCGAGGTGGCACAGCCAGCCAGGGCGAGGGTAGCGATGGCGCTGGCGGCGATGAGCTGGATCTTCATGGGGCGTCTCCTGGCCGTGAAGGCGGGTGCGTTGGGTGGTACTGCGTCATGCAGCAGGGTGGACGAATCGTCCCCTTTCGAACGTGAACAAGGCGCCAACCGCGCGTGCATTGCCCGGCTGCAGGATGAATGCGCTCAGCGGAAATCCTGATGGCAGGCGCGGCAGTCGGCCTGCAGCGTATCCACCACCTGGGCCAGGGCAGTGCAGTCGCTGGGGGGCGCAGCCAGCGCGGCGTTGAGGTTGCCGCGCAGCCGGCTGGCGTGCTGCTGGAACTGCGCACTGTCCTTCAGCCCAGGAAAAGCCAGGTCCAGGTCGTTGGACAGCAGGCGAATGGCCTGCAGCCGCGGCACGCTGTCGGCCAGGCTGCAGCGGTTCTGCTGCTGGGCCTGCTGCAGCAGCTGCGATTGCCGCTGCATCACCTGCATGAGGCTGTCCGGGAACGGGTCGCGGCGGGCCTGCAGGGCGCGTCCGACCATCACCGTTGCGATCAGGCCGATCAGCAGGCCCAGGCACAGTACGAATAGGTAGCGATGGGCGGTGCTCAGGCGACGGGGCGGGCTGGCGTTCATGGCGGGCTCTCCGGGCGTGCAACGGTGGGTTCGATGCCGGCGCGCTGCAGGCGCCGGCACCTGCACGTTAAAATAGCCCGATGAACGAACAGGTCAAACAACGCTTCGCCGGCATCGAACGGCTGTATGGCGTGGGTGCGCTCGAGCGCCTGCAGGGCAGCCGCGTGGCGGTGGTGGGCATGGGCGGTGTCGGCTCATGGGTGGTGGAGGCGCTGGCCCGTTCGGCGGTCGGCCACCTGACCCTGATCGACGCCGATGACATCTGCGTGTCCAACACCAACCGGCAGCTGCCGGCGATGGAAGGCAACTATGGCCGCAACAAGGCCGAGGCGATGGCCGAGCGCTGCCGCGCGATCAATCCGGACATCGAAGCCGATGCCGTGCAGGCCTTCCTGACCGTCTTTAACATGGCCGAACTGCTGGATCGCGGTTTCGATCTGGTGATCGACGCCTGCGACAGCTTCCGGGTCAAGGTCGAAACCATCGCCTGGTGCCGCCGCCGCAAGCTGCCGCTGCTGACGGTGGGCGCTGCCGGCGGCCGCACCGATCCGACCCTGGTGCGCATCCGTGATGTTTCGCGCACCGAGCACGATGCGATGCTGGCGCTGATCCGCAAGAAGCTGCGCAGCGAATTCAATTTCCCGAAGAATGCAAAGCGCTACTTCGGCGTGCCGGCGGTGTATTCATTGGAAAACGTGAAGTACCCGCAGGCCGATGGCAGCGTGTGCGGCATCCGCCCGAACCTGGGCGCCGATGCGGCACTGAAGCTGGACTGCGGCGCAGGCCTGGGCGCCGCGACGCACATCACCGGCGCGTTCGCCTTCGCCGCGGTCGGCAAGGCGCTGGAAATGCTGCTGGAACCGAAGAAGGTGAAGGCCGAAGTGGTCGAGGCCCATGCCGACGCGTGACGGTAGTGCCGGCCGCTGGCCGGCAGAGCCCGAATGATTGAATCAGTGCGGATGCCGGCCAGCGGCCGGCACCGTTAAATCGCCGGCAGCGCGAACAACCGCTGCGCATTTCCGGTGGTGGCCTGTGCCACCGCATCCAGTTCCATTCCACGCAACGCCGCCACATGGCGGGCGATGACGGCCAGCCGTGCCGGTTCGTTGCGCTGGCCGCGGATGCCGGCATCAGGCTGGTCCGGCGCATCGGTCTCCAGCAGCAGCTGCTCCAGCGGCATCTGACGGACTAGTCGCTGCAGGCGCTGCGCGCGATCGTAGGTCAGCGGGCCGCCCAGGCCCAGCAGGAAACCCTGCGTGTGCAGCTGCGCGGCCTGTTCCGGGCTGCCGGAAAAGCTGTGCACCACGCCGCGCAGGCCACCGATGCGGCGGATCGCGGCGATCACCGCGTCCACCGCGCGCCGCGCATGCACGATCACCGGAAGATCGAACTCGCGGGCCAGCTCCAGCTGGCCAATGAAATAGGCCTGCTGCGCCTCGGCATCCAGCCCCTCAACGAAGAAATCCAGGCCGCATTCGCCGATCGCGCAGGGGCGTTCGCGTTCGATCCACTCGCGCAGCAGCGGCAGGTGCCCGGGCTGGTGCTCGGCCAGGAACATCGGGTGCAGGCCGTAGGCCGGGTACAGCCCCGGCGCCTGCCGGCAGACCTCGCGCAGCGTTGGCCAGCTGGCGGCGGTCACCGCGGGCACGACCTGCTGGCGCACGCCCGCGGCCTGCGCACGATCGATCACCGCAGCGCGGTCATCGTCGAAGGCGCTGGCGTCCAGATGGCAGTGGCTGTCGACCAGCAGACTCAACGCTGTTCCAGCGGCGGCGGCGGGGTGGCGTTGCGGCTTTTCCAGTTGGCCAGCAGCAGCGTGCCGAAGCCCAGTACCAGCTCGTCGACGAACGGGATCGGGTCGGGAATGAACAAGGTCAGCACGAACAGGCCGGCCGTGAGCTTGAACAGGGTGGGGTAGCGCAGCCGGCGCGCCCATTGCAGTACCGGCAGCAGCATCGCGTTGGCCATGGCGGGAATCCTCGTGGGGAACGTGCAAACGCTACCACGGGCCCAGCATTTCCCGATGCTGAATGGGTTACAGCAATGAGCAGGAAATGTGGAGATTCCGTTCAGGCAGCCCATGCTGCAATCTGGCCCGAGAACGTTGCGGATGGTCCGCAAGGAGCAGGTCATGAAAAGCACAACTACAACTGTCCTGGTCGCAGCGGGCGCGCTGCTGGTCGGTGGCATCGCCACCGCCGCCTTCATGAAGAGTGGCGACACGTCGCCCGATTCCATCAGCGCCGGAACCCCCAATGCCGAATCGCGCCTGGCCGATGGCAATGCCATTGACGACGGTGCGCGTGGTGACAAGCTAGACCCGTCGGCGCCGCGCGGCCTGGAGTACGCCGACGTGCTGAAGGTCGACCCGATCACCGAGAAGCAGAAGGCCTATGCCACCGTGATCGGTACTGATCCGGTGCGCGAGACCTCCACCACCCAGACCCCGCACGAAGTCTGCCAGGACGTGACCGTGCAGGAGCGCCTGCCGGAGCGTGACGGCAACGTCGGCGGTACCGTGGTCGGCGCGGTGGTTGGTGGCCTGCTCGGCAACCAGGTCGGCGGCGGCAACGGCAAGAAGGCCGCAACCGCGGCCGGCGCGGTGGCCGGTGGCTTCATCGGCAACCAGATCGACAAGCGCCACGTGGGTGGCCGCGTGGTCAACCGCACCGAGCGCCAGTGCCACACCGAGACTGCCACCTCCGAGTCGAGCCGCGTTACCGGTTACAACGTGACCTACCGCAACGAGGACGGCACCACCGGTACCATGCGCATGGCCAGCAAGCCGGGTAACCGCATTGCCATGGGCAACACCGATGTGGTCAAGGGCTACAACGTGACCTATCGCTATGACGGCGCCGAGAAGACCGTGCGCATGGACAACAAGCCGGCCAGCGATCGCCTGCCGGTGGTCGATGGCCAGCTGGTCACGCAGACCGCAGCCGCGGGTGCCACTGCCGCAGCCACGCGCCAGTAAGCCCAGGCGCAACATGCAGTAGGCAACGGGCCGGCGCCATGCCGGCCCGTTTCGTTTTTCGGGCCGGAATTCATCCCGTCGGGTCAGGGATCGACCATCATGGTCGCCCTTCCCACGACATGGAGCCGGCATGAGCATCTTCGACCTGCGCCTGGAAACCGAGCGGCTGGTCCTGCGCCCCCTGCTGCGCGAGGATTACGAAGCCTACCTGGCGTTCTGCGCCGACGAGGAAACGATGCGAACCCTGGGCGGCGTGCAGCCGCCTTCTGTGGCCTGGCGCGGCTTCTGCAGCCTGGCCGGCGCCTGGCAGCTGTTCGGCTTCTCGATGTTCAGCGTGATCGAGAAATCGAGCGGCGAATGGATCGGGCGGATGGGGCCCTGGCAACCGCAGGACTGGCCCGGTACCGAGGTTGGCTGGGGCATCCGTCATGCCAGCTGGGGCCGGGGCTATGCGCCGGAAGCGGCAGTTGCGGCGATCGACTGGGCTTTCGATACGCTGGGCTGGGACGAGGTGATCCACACCATTGCCGAGAACAACGACAACTCGCGGGCGGTCGCGCGCAAGCTCGGCAGCACGCTGCTGCGCATGGGGGAGCTGCCGCCGCCGTACAACGACAAGCCGATGCAGATCTGGGGCCAGTCACGCGAGCAGTGGAGGAAGCGCGCGCGCTGAGCGTTGCCTGGTAGTGCCGGCCGCTGGCCGGCAATCGCTTGGATCCTGCTGCATCGAGGATGCCGGCCAGCGGCCGGCACTACCGCCCGCATCGAGGTTGCCGGCCCGCGGCCGGCGCTACCGTGTGGGCATGCTGCACCCGCGCTTGGCAATCATCGGCGCGCTTGCCAGACTGCACGCAGCCGGCCGCCGGCCGGATCCGATGGAGCAGGCGATGGTGGAAGAGCGCGTCCCGTTGACGGTGCATGGCATGTCGGTCTCGGGCAATTGCCACAAGGTACGCCTGCTGCTGGAGCAGCTCGGCAGCCGCTACCGCTGGGTGGAAGTGGACAGTGCCCATGGCCAGACCCACACCGCTGAATTCCTTGCACTGAACCCGAATGCCAAGGTGCCGCTGATCGTCCGTGACGACGGCCGCGTGCTGACCGAGTCCAATGCGATCCTGTTCTGGCTGGCCGAAGGCACGCCGTACCTGCCCAGTGACGGCTGGGAGCGCGCGCAGGCGTTGAGCTGGATGTTCTTCGAGCAGTACACGCATGAGCCGTGCGTGGCGGTGGCGCGCTTCATCCGTGGCTGGACGGCCGCCGATTCGCCGCGCCGCGCCGAACTGCCCAGGCTGCACGAGCGTGCCGCCACCGCGCTGGCGGTGATGGAGCAGCACCTGCGCCAGGCGCCGTGGTTCACCGGCAGCGAGTACGGCATCGCCGACATCGCGCTGTTCGCCTACACCGACGTGGCCGGCGAGGGCGGCATCGGCCTGGCGCCGTTCCCCGAGGTGCGCGCCTGGCTGCAGCGCGTGCGAGGGCAGCCGCGTTTCCTGCCGATGCCGGCGGTGACTGCCGAGGTGCGCGCACGCTTCGACGCCGCGTGAGTTCCACAGGGTAGCGCCGGGCCACGCCCGGCGGAACGCAACAACGACACGGAGGGTGTTCGATGTTTGCTGTGGTTCCAGATCCGATTCCCGCGCGCATGCGCGTGCTCAACCGCGCCGACGTGTGCGACGCCAATTTCCTCGATGCGGTACGTGGCTGGCGCGGTACCCCACGCCAGCGGCCGGCACCGGATGCACCGATCCTGCCTGGCAGCACGCTCACCGCCGCGGCCTTTGCCGACCTGTTCGACTCGCAGCTGGCCAGCCGCCAGCTGGACCTGATGGCACGCGTGCTGCGTGTGCAGAACAAGGTCTTCTACACCATCGGCTCCTCCGGCCATGAGGGCAACGCGCTGCTGGCACGCGCCAGCCGGCATACCGATCCGGCGTTCCTGCACTATCGTTCCGGCGCCTTCATGGCCGAGCGTTCGCGGCAGGTGCCGGGCATCGATCCGTTGCGTGATGCCGCGCTGTCCTTCGCCGCCAGCGCCGATGATCCGGCCAGCGGCGGGCGCCACAAGGTGTGGGGCAGCAAGCCGTTGTGGGTGCTGCCGCAGACCTCGACGATCGCCTCGCACCTGCCCAAGGCGCTGGGGACCGCGCTGGCCATCGAGAGTGGCAAGCGGCTGGGGCAGCCGCTGCCGATCCCGGCCGACAGCATCGTGCTGTGCTCGTTCGGTGATGCCTCGGCCAACCATGCCACGGCGCAGACCGCGTTCAACACGGCGATGTGGTCGGCCTACCAGAAGCTGCCGGCACCGGTCCTGTTCGTCTGCGAGGACAACGGGCTGGGCATCTCGGTGAAGACGCCGGACGGCTGGATTGCCGAGCGCTTCAGCCGCCAGCCCGGGCTGGACTATTTCTTCGCCGATGGCCTGGATCTGGCGGTCGGCCATGCCCAGGTGCAGGCCGCAGTGGAGCACTGCCGGCGTACCCGGCGGCCGACCTTCCTGCACCTGCGCACCACGCGCCTGATGGGCCATGCCGGCACCGATTTTGAAGTGGAATGGCGCGCGTTGCCGGAGCTGTGCGCGGCCGAGGCACAGGACCCGTTGCTGCGCTCGGCGCAGATCGCGATGGAGTCGGGCTGGATGGATGCCGCCGCCATCGAGGTGGCCTACGAGACCATGCGTGCGCGCTGCATGGCCGCCGCCGCCGAGGCCGAAGGCCGCCCGAAGCTGCAGTCGCTGCAGCAGGTAATGGCGCCACTGGCGCCGTACACGCCGGCGGCGGTGCTGGCCGAGGCCCGGCGTGAGGTTGCCGACGAAGCGCGCGAGGCGCTGTACGGTGGTGCCGAGGCGCTGCCGGAGCGGCAGGCACCGCGGCATCTGGCGATCCAGATCAACCACGGCCTGCAGGAACTGCTGGCCAAGTACCCGCAGAGCCTGCTGTTCGGCGAGGACGTGGCGCAGAAGGGCGGGGTGTATACGGTCAGCAAGGACCTGCTGCGCCGGTTCGGCCCGCGCCGGGTGTTCAACACCCTGCTGGACGAAACCATGATCCTGGGCATGGCCCAGGGCCTGGCCAACATGGGCATGCTGCCGATCCCGGAAATCCAGTACCTGGCCTATCTGCACAACGCCATCGACCAGGTGCGCGGCGAAGCCTGCTCGCTGCAGTTCTTCTCCAACGACCAGTTCCGCAACCCGATGCTGGTGCGGGTGGCCGGGCTGGGCTACCAGAAGGGCTTCGGTGGCCATTTCCACAACGACAACTCGATCACCGCGCTGCGCGACATCCCTGGCCTGGTGGTCGGTTGCCCGTCGCGCGGCGACGATGCGGTGATGATGCTGCGCACGCTGGCCGCGCTGGCGCGGGTGGATGGGCGGGTGGCCGTGTTCCTTGAGCCGATCGCACTGTACATGAGCAAGGACCTGCACGAAGCGGGCGATGGCCAGTGGTTGTTCGACTACCCGGCGCAGGGCCAGGCGCTGGTGCCGGGCGAGGGCCGGGTCTACGCCGCCGACGCCGGGGACCTGGTGGTCTTCACCTATGGCAACGGCGTGCCGATGGCGCTGCGTGCGGCGCGCGCGATCGAGCAGCAGCTGGGCTGGCAGGTGCGGGTGGTCGACCTGCGCTGGCTGGTGCCACTGGATGCCGCCTTCATCGCAACACAGGCCGCCAGTGCCCGGCGGGTGCTGGTGCTGGACGAGGGGCGGCACAGCGGCGGGGTGGGCGAGGGCGTGGTCACCGCGCTGGTCGAGGCCGGCTTCGGCCACCTGCCGCTGCGCCGGGTCTGCGGTGCCGATACCTATACCCCGCTGGCGGGGGCAGCAATGTTCGGGCTTCCAAGCGACAATGCAGTGATTGGCGCCGCCCTTGAACTGGCGCAGGAACCCTGATGCATGTGTGGATTGGCGGGAATGTTGTTGCCGGCGCCGGTGGCGTCGGCCGAGGTGCTGCAGGCGCAGGTGCTGGCCATGGGCGAGGCACTGCACCACCGCGGGCCGGATGATGGTGGCCGCTGGGTCGATGCCGGGGCCGGCATCGCGCTGGCGCACCGCCGCCTGAGCATTCTCGACCTGTCCCCGCTGGGCCACCAGCCGATGGCCTCGGCCGACGGTCGCTATGTGATGGCCTACAACGGCGAGGTCTACAACTTCGCCGCGCTGCGCGCCGAGCTGGAACCGCTGGGCCATGCCTTCCGTGGCCACTCCGACACCGAAGTCCTGCTGGCAGCGATCCTGCAGTGGGGCATCGAAGACACCCTGCAGCGCTGCAACGGCATGTTCGCGATCGCCCTGTGGGACCGGCAGGAACAGAGCCTGTGGCTGGCCCGCGACCGTGTCGGCAAGAAGCCGCTGTACTACGGCTGGGCCGGCGACACGCTGGTGTTCGGTTCCGAACTGAAGGCGCTGTGGCAGCATCCGGCGTTCGACAACGACATCGACCGCGATGCGCTGACCCTGCTGCTGCGGCTGGACTACATCCCGGCGCCGCACAGCATCCACCAGCGCTGCTACAAGCTGATGCCGGGTCGTGTGCTGCGCCTGGATGCAGCGACCGTGGCGGCCGGTGCGTCCGCGCACCGCCCGGAACAGGCGCAACGTCCTTTCTGGGATGCGCGCGCGCGCATGCAGGCGGCGTTGGCCGCGCCGTTCCAGGGCCGTATCGAAGAGGCCGAGGAACAGCTGGACACGCTGCTTCGCGATGCGGTGGCGCTGCGCATGGTGGCCGACGTACCGGTAGGCGTGTTCCTGTCCGGCGGCACCGATTCGTCGCTGGTGGCGGCGCTGATGCAGGCCCAGAGCGGGCAGCCGGTGCACAGCTTCAGCATCGGTTTCACCGGTTCGGGCCACGACGAGGCGCCGCTGGCCAGGGAGCTGGCGACGCACCTGGGCTGCGACCACACCGAGTTGTACGTCAGTGGTGCCGACGCGCTGGCGGTGGTGCCGCAGTTGCCGGCGATGTTCGACGAGCCCTTCGCCGATGCCTCGCAGGTGCCGACCGCGCTGGTCGCGCGCCTGGCCCGGCAGGGCGTGACGGTGGCGCTGTCCGGCGATGGCGGCGATGAACTGTTCTTTGGTTACACCCGTTATGTGCGCGCGCTGCGCAACTGGCAGATGCTGGGACGCGTGCCGGGGCCGCTGCGGCGCTGGATGGGAGCGCGTTCGCAGCAGCAGGGCGAGGCCTCGCGTACCGGTGGCCTGGCCGCACTGCTGGCCGAGTCCGGCGCGCGCGGTATCGGCGATGTGTACCGCAACCGCATCTCGCGCTGGCGCGACCCGGCCGCAGCGGTACCGGGGGCGCAGGCGGCGGGCAGCTTCTATGACCTGGCCGACCCGCTGCACGGCGCCGGCACGCCGGCCGACGCGATGATGCTGGCCGATTACGTGACCTACCTGCCGGATGACCTGCTGTGCAAGGTCGACCGCACCTCGATGGCGGTCAGCCTGGAGGCGCGCGCGCCGTTGCTGGACTGGCGCGTGGCCGAGTTCGCGTGGTCGCTGCCGCTGGGCTTCAAGCGCAGTGAAACCACCAGCAAGGTGCTGCTCAAGCGTGTTCTTGGCCGCTACGTGCCGCAGTCGATGGTGCACCGGCCCAAGCGCGGTTTCGGTGCGCCGGTCAGCGATTGGCTGAAGGGCGACCTGCGGCCGTGGGCCGAGGATCTGCTGCAGCCGGCTCGATTGGAACGCGAAGGCGTGCTGTCGGCGACCACGGTGCAGCCGCTGTGGCAGCAGTTCCTCGGCGGGCAGCGCAAGTGGCATACCCACCTGTGGAACGTGCTGATGTTCCAGGCCTGGCAGGCGCATTGGCGGCAGGTGCGGGCGGGCGTGACCGGCCGCTGATCTTCACCGGGGCGCACGGGGCCGGCGACTAGGCTGGGCGTCCCGCACCGTGAGGAGTATGTCCCGATGTCCATCCCCACCATCGCCGTGTTCGTCGGCAGCCTGCGCAAGGACTCCTGCAACCGCAAGCTGGCCCATGCGCTGGAGAAGATCGCCGGCCAGCGAGCACGCTTCCAGTACGTGCAGATCGGCGACCTGCCGCTGTATGACCAGGACTTCGATGGACACTATCCGCCGCAGGGCACGCGGCTGAAGGACCAGGTCCGCGCCGCCGACGCGGTGCTGTTCGTGACCCCGGAATACAACCGGTCGGTGCCGGGCGTGCTGAAGAACGCCATCGACATCGGCTCGCGACCGTATGGTGACAGTGCGTTTGCCGGCAAGCCGGCGGCGGTGATCGGCGCCTCCATCGGCCAGATCGGCACCGCCGTGGCCCAGCAGCACCTGCGCAACAGCCTGGCCTTCCTCGACATGCACGTGCTCGGCCAGCCCGAGGCGTTCATCCACTTCAAGGACGGCCTGATCGATGCCGACGGCACGGTCCACAACGAGGGCACGCAGAAATTCCTGCAGGGCTACGTGGACCGGTTCCTGTCGCTGATCGCGGTGCACGTCAAGGGCGATTGACGCCAGCGGCGGTCGCCCCCATCTGCGATAATGGCCTGCCCGGGTGCCGCAATGGCATCCGTCGCAGGCAGCGCGACGCCCCCACGCCAGTCTGGCCAGGCACCGGCGGATATCCCCCGTTTCTCCACGGCTTATCCACAGGCTTGTCCATGGCCGCCGGGGTCGGCGCATGCCTACACTCGTCTGGTCCACTTTTGCAGGAAACACCGCAGCATGTCCGCCCGTTCCGGCTTCCGTTCCAACCGCAGAGAGCGCGGCGATGGTTTTGATCGTGATCGCGATGAATCGCGCATCGATCAGCTGCGGGTACCGCCGCATTCGGTGGAGGCCGAGCAGGCGGTGCTGGGTGGCCTGATGCTGGCGCCGGAGGCGTATGACCGGGTCAACGACCAGCTGACCGAAGGCGATTTCTACCGCCGCGATCACCAGATGATCTACCGCGCGATCCGTGAGCTGTCCGAGCGCGAACGGCCGTTCGACGCGGTCACCCTGGGCGAGTGGTTCGAATCGCAGGGCAAGCTGGAGCTGGTCGGCGACGGCGCCTACCTGATCGAGCTGGCCAGCACTACGCCGTCGGCGGCCAACATCGTGGCCTACGCCGAGATCGTGCGTGACAAGGCAGTGCTGCGGCAGCTGATCCAGGTCGGTACCGACATCGTCAACGACGGTTTCCAGCCCGAGGGCCGTGACAGCAGCGAGCTGCTGGCTTCGGCGGAAAAGAGCGTGTTCGCCATCGCCGAGCAGGGCGCACGTGGCCGTACCGATTTCGTGGCGATGCCCGGCGCCCTGAAGGACGCATTCGAGGAACTGCGCAACCGCTTCGAGAACGGCGGCAACATCACCGGCCTGCCGACCGGCTACAACGACTTCGATGCGATGACCGCCGGCCTGCAGCCGACCGACCTGATCATCCTCGCCGCGCGCCCGGCCATGGGCAAGACCACCTTCGCGCTGAACATCGCCGAGTACGCGGCGATCAAGTCGAAGAAGGGCGTGGCGGTGTTCTCGATGGAAATGTCGGCCTCGCAGCTGGCGATGCGCCTGATTTCCTCCAACGGCCGCATCAACGCGCAGCGCCTGCGTACCGGCCAGCTGGAAGACGAGGACTGGAGCCGCGTCACCAGTGCGATCAAGATGCTGAAGGAAACCAAGATCTTCATCGACGATACGCCGGGCGTGTCGCCGGAAGTGCTGCGCTCCAAGTGCCGCCGGCTCAAGCGCGAGCACGACCTGGGCCTGGTGGTGATCGACTACCTGCAGCTGATGAGCGTGCCCGGCAACAGCGAAAACCGCGCGACCGAAATCTCGGAAATCTCGCGTTCGCTGAAGGGCCTGGCCAAGGAACTGCACGTGCCGGTGATTGCGCTGTCCCAGCTCAACCGCTCGCTGGAAACGCGTACCGACAAACGCCCGGTGATGGCCGACCTTCGCGAATCGGGCGCAATCGAGCAGGACGCGGACATGATCGTGTTCATCTACCGCGACGACTACTACAACAAGGAAAACTCGCCGGACAAGGGCCTGGCCGAGATCATCATCGGCAAGCACCGTGGTGGCCCGACCGGCTCGTGCAAGCTGAAGTTCTTCGGTGAGTACACGCGTTTCGACAACCTGGCCCACGACTCGGTCGGTTCGTTCGAATAACGATAGTGCCGGCCGCTGGCCGGCAACCGCCCCACGGCCGGCGGACCATCCGCAACGCCAAACTTCCGTACGTGGCGTGTAAATGACATGTAACGCGCCGCTTCTACGATTCCGCCGCTGCTGCCCTTTCGACGCCGCCCTTCGGCGTCCAGCGTGCCCAAGGAATCCGCCCCATGCCGTCCCACGCTCCGCTTCGCCGCAACCTGCTGGCCCTGCTGGTCTGTGCTTCGCTGCCGTCGCTGGCCGCTGCTGAAACCGCTCCCGCCACCGACGCGCAGTCGGCCACCACGCTCGATTCGATCTCGGTGATCGGCCGCGGCGAAGCCCGCCAGGTGCAGCGCGTGACCGCCGAGGACATGAAGGTGCTGCCGCCCGGCGCCAATCCGCTGAAGCTGCTCGCGACCAAGCCGGGCGTGCATTTCGAATCGGCCGATGCCACCGGCGCCTACGAATGGTCCACCACCATCAGCCTGCGCGGCTTCAACCAGAACCGCCTCGGCTACACCCTCGATGGCATTCCGCTGGGCAACATGGCCTATGGCAACAGCAACGGCCTGCACATCAGTCGCGCGGTGATCAGCGAGAACCTCGGCGGTGCCGAAGTCTCCACCGGTATCGGCGCGCTGGGTACCCCGTCCACCAGCAACCTCGGTGGCGTGTTCCAGTTCTATTCGATCGATCCGTCCACCGAATATGGCGTGGTGCTGGCGCAGGGCTTCGGCAGCGACAGTGCACGCCGCAGTTATGCGCGCCTGGAGACCGGTGAGCACCAGGGCTTCGCCGCTTACCTGTCCGGCGTGTACTCCGAGGGCGACAAGTGGAAGGGCAAGGGCTCGCAGGAGCTGAAGCAGTTCAACAGCAAGGCGACCTACAACTTCGGCACGGACAGCAGGATCACCGCGTTGTTCAACGTCTCGCGGCGCGTCGAAGCGGACTACCAGGACCTGTCGCTGGAGATGATCGATCGCCTCGGCTGGGACTGGGACAACTACGCGCCGGACTGGGATCGCGCCGTCGCTGCCGCACGTGGCAGATTCAGCGGCGGCGTCAACAGCCCGTGGGATGCGTATTACTCTGGCCATGGCCTGCGCAACGATGACCTGTCCAGCATCGCCGGCGATTTTGGCCTGAACGAATCGATGCGGCTGAAGGTCAACGTCTACAACCACAGCAACCGTGGCCAGGGCCACTGGTTCAGCCCGTCCAATCCGTCCAACCCGGGCACCAGCCGCGAGATCCCGATCTCGATCCGCACCACCGAATACGCGATCGATCGCACTGGCGTGACCTCGGCATTCACCTGGAATGTCGGCGGCCACGAACTCGAAGCCGGCCTCTGGTACGAGGACAACGGCCACAGCGTGCAGCGCAACTTCTACTACATCGACGGCCCGATCACCGACGACTTCTTCCTGCGCAATCCGGACCAGCGCGTGTGGCACCAGCGCTACACCACCATCACCCGCCAGTTCTACGTGCAGGACCGCTTCCGCCTGTTCGATGACCGCCTGACCATCGACATCGGCGCGAAGTCGCCGCACACCCGCACCAGCGTGCGCACGCCGCTGGGCAGCTATGCCAACAACAGCAGCCTGACCGCAAGGAAGGGCTTCCTGCCGCAGGCCGGCTTCAACTTCAAGCTCAACGAAGGCAACGAGATCTTCGGTTCGTTCGCCAAGAACATCGCGGCCTATGCGCTGGGCGTGGGCAGCCCGTTCAACGTGCCGCAGGCCGCGTTCGACGCCAGCGCGAAGAACCTGAAGCCGGAGCAGTCGCGTACGCTCGAACTGGGCTGGCGTGGCTACGGCCGCGGCTATGAAGCCTCGGTGGCGGTGTATGACGTCAAGTTCGACAACCGCCTGCTGGCGATCGCCCAATGCGTGGGCATCCTCGGCTGCCCGGCGCTGTTCTCCAACGTCGGTTCGGTGACCAGCCGCGGCGCCGAGGCGACCCTGCAGCTGAAGCCGATGCAGGACCTGGCCTGGTCCAACGCGCTGTCGTGGAATGACAGCACCTACGACAACGACTACGTGAACAACGGCGTGGTGCCGACGCGCGGCAAGAAGACCGTGGACACTCCGGAGTGGATGTTCGCCAGCACCCTGGCATGGACCCCGGGCCCGTGGGACATGCGCCTGTCGGCCAACCATGTCGGCAAGCGCTACGTGACCTACACCAACGATGTGTCGGTGCCGAGCTATTGGCTGGTCAATGCCTCGGTGGCCTATGACTTCGGCCAGCTCGGCCCAGCGCAGAACCTGACCGTGGCGTTGAATCTGACCAACCTCACCGACAAGCGCTACCTGTCGTCGATCAACACCAACGGCACCTACGCTGCCGACCCGGCCCGCAGCCTGGCGACCATGCAGGTCGGCGCGCCGCGGCAGGTGATGGCCACCGCAACCGTGCGCTTCTGATGCGCGGGCCTGTCGATCCGGAAAGCCGTCGTCGCCTGTTGCGCATGGCGTGGCAGGGCACGGGGGCGGCGATCGCGCTGGCGGCGATGCCGGGGCTGGCCACGGCCGGCCCACGGCCGCGGCTGGGGCGTGATCCGTTCACCCTCGGCATTGCCGCCGGCGATCCGGATCCGCAGGGAGCCGTGTTGTGGACGCGGTTGGCCCCGGACCCGCTCAACGGCGGCGGCATGCCATCGCGGGCGGTGCCGGTGCGCTGGTTCGTGGCTGAAGACCCGGGCCTGCGCCGGCTGGTGCAGCGTGGCGTTGCCGCCGCGGTGCCGGAGCTGGCCCATTCGGTGCACGTGGAGGTCAATGGCCTGCACCCGGGCCGCGACTATTACTATCGATTCGCCTGCGATGGCGATGAGGAAAGCGCGGTCGGTCACTTCCGCACCGCGCCGCTGCTGGACATGCAACTTCAGCAGCTGCGGCTGGCGCTGTGCACCTGCCAGGCCTGGAACAGTGGCTACTATCCGGTGCTGCGCGACATCGCACAGAGCGATGTCGACCTGGTGCTGCATGCCGGTGACTACCTGTACGAATACAGCCCGCTGCAGAACGCACGCGGGCGCACGCTGGAAGCCGAGCGCTTCAGCGGCGAGACCGTCAGCCTGGAGCGCTACCGCGATCAGTACGCGCTGTACAAGCTCGATCCCGACCTGCAGGCCGCGCACGCCGCACACGCGTTCGCGGTGATCTGGGATGACCACGAGGTGCAGAACGATTACTCCGGCATCCACCCGGAAAAGCCCGGCGTGTCGACCGAGGACTTCATCGTGCGCCGTGCGGCGGCCTACCGCGCGTTCTACGAACACCTGCCGATGCGCAGCGCGCCGACCGGCAATGGCGGCCTGCGCGTGCACCGTCGCCTGCGCTATGGCGACCTGGCACAGCTGACCCTGCTCGACTGTAGGCAGTTCCGCCCGGCCAATCCCTGTGGCGTCGGCGAGTCACCACGCTGCGATGCGGCCCTGGACCCGCGCATGAGCATGCTCGGTGCAGGCCAGGAGGCGTGGTTCGCGCAGTCGATGGTCGCTGCACGGGGCACGCGCTGGAACGTGGTGGTGCAGCAGCTGCTGATGGCGCAGCTGCGGCTGGACGGCGGCACGCCGCGCGAGCGTTTCTGGAACGACGCCTGGGATGGCTATCCCGCTGCCCGCAAACGCTTGCTGCAGGCGCTGCAGGCAGGCGGGCAGGGCAACGCCATCGTGCTCGGTGGCGACTGGCATTCCACCTTCGTCAACGACCTGAAGCTGGATTTCGACACGGCCGATGTCCCGGTGGTGGCCACCGAGTTCATTGCCCCGGCGATCAGCAGTGGCGGCGACGATACGCCCTATGGCCCGTACTACGGTCCATCAATTCCGCAGAACCCGCATATCCGCTATTTCGATGGTGATCGCCGTGGCTGGTGGAAGCTGCAGCTGAACCGGCAGACCGTGGACGCCGAGCTGCGCTTCGCCGACAGCGTGCTGCGCGCGGATGCGCCGGTACGCACGGCCGCCCGCTTCCAGGTGACCCATGGCCGCCCGGGCGCACTGCCGGTGTGAATCCGTTCGGTAGTGCCGGCCGCTGGCCGGCAACCTCCTGAATCTCCGGTTTCCCCACCACCGGTTTCATCGCCCCCAGCCCGGTTTCGTCGCAAACCGTTTGCGGGCAGCGAGGGTGGGGCGCCATGGTGTCCACAGGCGGCAGGGTGCCGCCCCAAGGAGACCGTGATGAAGACCCTGTTTGCGCTCGGTGTGTGGTGCCTGCTGTTCGTGCTGTGCTGGCCGCTGGCGATCCTCGCCCTGATCGCCTGGCCGTTCGTGTGGCTGCTGAGCCTGCCATTCCGCCTGGTCGGCATCACCTTCTCGGCGCTGTTCGCGTTCCTGCGCGCGCTGTTCATGCTGCCGGCACGCCTGCTCGGTGGCGGCCCGGTGGCCGCATGAGGGCGCTGCTGTTGGCCGCGCTGGCGCAGGTTGCGCTGCCAGCGCTCGCTACACCGGCGGTGCCGCCGTCGTCTGCCTGGCTCGAGCGCCAGCAGTCCGCGGCTGCCGACGAAGCGGATGCCGCGGCGGCGGCGACACCGAAAGCCCGGGAGCGCTGCCGGGTGGTGAAGGAATGGAAGGCCGGCGATACGGTTGTGCAGCACAAGGTCTGCGACGATCCACCGAAGAAGCCGGCTGGAAAGGTGTAGCGCGGAGCCCATGCCCGGCTGCTCTCCAAAACGGCCAGATCACGCAGGGGCGCGGCCTTGCATCATGCCGCCTCGGCACGCAGCGCTGCCTGCACGGCCGGTCGCGCGTTGACCCTGCGGGTGTAGGCCGGCAGCGCCGGCCACGCCGCCAGATCGATGGAGAAGAAGCGGCACCAGCCAAGCACCGTGAACAGATAGGCATCGACCACGCTGAAGCTTGAACCCATCAGGAAATCCTGTTGTGCCAGGGTTTCCTGCAGCAGATCGAAGCGCTTGAAGAGTTTTGCACGGAAGAATGCCTTGGCCTCTTCCGGCAGTGCGGCATTGAACAGCGGTGCCGAACCGGCATGGATTTCGCTGGTGACAAAGTTCAACCACTCCTGCAGTCGTACCCGCTCCCAGCTGCCGACGGGCGGGGCCAGCGCGCATTCGGGTTTCAGGTCGGCCAGGAACTGGACGATCGCCGGGCCTTCGGTCAGCACCTGGCCGTCGTCCAGCTCCAGCGCGGCAACGTATCCCTTGCGGTTGATCGTACGGAAATCGCGGCCATCGGCGGTCTGCCTGGTCGCGTTGTCGACCTTGACCAGTTCGAACGGGAGGCCGAGCTCGCGCAGCACGATATGCGGCGACAGCGAGCAGGTGTAGGGCGCGTAATACAGCTTCATGGACGGTCTCGAGAGGGAAGAGCGGCTGGGACAGCCGATGCAGGGCAGTCTGCTGGCCCGGCGGTATCCGGTAGAATCAATCTTCGATTTCCATTCCATAAGCTGGGCTACTGCCTGCCATGATGAATCTTGCCCATTGGCGCCTGCTGGTTGCGGTGGCCGACGAGGGAACCATCTCGCGCGGCGCCGATCGCGTCGGCATCAGCCAATCCGGTGCCAGCCAGGCGCTGGCCCAGTTGGAGGCCTCGCTGGGCTTTGCGGTCTTCGTACGTGAGCGGCGTCAGGTGGAGATCACCGCGCTGGGGCAGCGAGTGCTCGAACACGCACGCAGCATGCTGGGCGGCCTGCAGGCCATCCGCGCGCTGGCCGACGATAGCCGGGGGGTGAGTGGAGTCCGCATCCGCCTGGCCAGCTTTCCTTCGATCATCTCGGGCGTGTTGCCCCCGCTGTTGCGTGATTTCCGGCGGCGTCACCCGGGCATCGAGGTGGTGACCGTGGAAGGTACCGACGTGGAGGTCGAGCACTGGCTGGCAGCCGGCATGGTCGATGTCGGGGTGGTGATGAACCCCGCTGCTGATCGAGACCCGCTGGCACTGGGCAGCGATGGGTGGATGGCGGTGCTGCCGCAGGCGCATCCGCTGGGGCGTCGCGCCACGGAAAGCGGGGTGGCCTTGAGCGAGCTGGCGGGCGAACCCTTCATCCTCGCAACAGGGGGCTGTGCGGTGAACGGTCAGCGCCTGATGAGTGACGCTGGCCTGGAAATGGCGGACGTACGGGTGACCGTGCGCGACTGGGCCAGTGCCTGCGTACTGGTCCGCGAAGGGCTGGGTGTTTCGCTGGTGCCCGAATCCACGCTGCCTGAGGACCGGCATGGCCTGCGGGTGATGCCGCTACGGCCGCTCATCCAGCGGGTGTTCGGTCTTGTCAGTTCGGATGCCGGAAAGGCATCGCGGGCGACCCGGCTGTTGCTGGACGAGCTGCGTGGCCAATGAAAAACCCCGCCGAGGCGGGGTTTTTTGTTTGCTGGAGTGTGCCGGCCAGCGGCCGGCACTACCAGCGAACGATCAGTTCGCCTTGTGGATGGCGCGCTTGCTGACCGCCATCGCCGCGTCGTGGATCACTTCCGACAGCGACGGGTGGGCGTGGCAGATGCGGGCCAGGTCATCGGCCGAGCCGCTGAACTCCATGGTCAGCACGCCTTCGTGCACCAGCTCGGAGACGTTGGCGCCGACCAGGTG
Organism: Stenotrophomonas sp. GD04024; assembly: GCF_029837545.1. NCBI lineage: Bacteria > Pseudomonadati > Pseudomonadota > Gammaproteobacteria > Lysobacterales > Lysobacteraceae > Stenotrophomonas > Stenotrophomonas sp. GD04024. The sequence continues at coordinate 69,446 of NZ_JAOEDV010000018.1, forward strand.
CATGCCGAGGATGCGGTCGGTCTCGGCGTGGGCCAGGATCTTAACGAAACCTGCCGGCTCGATCATCGCCACGGCACGGCCGTTGGCGGCGAACGGGAAGCTGCCGGCCTTGTACGGAATGCCTTCGGCCTTCAGCTGGGCTTCGGTCTTGCCGACCCAGGCCAGTTCCGGCTCGGTGTAGATGACCCACGGAATGGTGTCGAAGTTGACGTGGCCCGGCAGGCCGGCGATCAGCTCAGCCACCGCGATGCCTTCCTCGAAGCCCTTGTGCGCCAGCATCGGGCCGCGCACGCAGTCGCCGACCGCCCACACGCCGTTGACGCCGGTGTGGCAGTGCGCGTCGACTTCGATCTGGCCGCGCTCGTTGATCTTGACGCCGGTGCCTTCGGCCAGCAGGCCCTTGGTGGCGGCGCGACGGCCGACGGCCACCAGCAGCTTGTCCACGGTCAGGGTCTTTTCGCCTTCGCTGTCGGTGTAGGTGACAACGACTTCCTTCTTCTTGCCCTTGCCGGTGATCTCGGTCTTGGAGACCTTGGCACCGAGGCGGATGTCCAGGCCCTGCTTCTTGAATTCCTTGGCAGCGGTCTTGGCCACTTCGGCGTCGGCCACGGCCAGGAACTCCGGCAGAGCTTCCAGGATGGTGACTTCAGCGCCCAGGCGCTTCCACACGCTGCCCAGTTCCAGGCCGATCACGCCGGCGCCGATCACCGCCAGGCGGTTCGGCACTTCGGTGAAGTCCAGGCCGCCGACGTTGTCGACGATGGTCTCGCCGTCGAACTTGGCGAACGGCAGTTCGATCGAATCCGAACCGGCCGCGATGATCACGTTGGTGCCCTTCAGCTCGACGATGGAACCGTCATGCTGGGTGACCTTGACCACGTTGCCCGGCTGCAGTTCGCCGAAACCGTAGTAAGCGGCGACCTTGTTGGCCTTGAACAGCATGCCGATGCCGCCGGTGAACTGCTTGACGATCTTGTCCTTGCGGCCAACCATCGCCTCGACGTCGATCTTGGCATCCTTGAAGCTGATGCCATGGTCGCCAAAGATGTGGCCCATGTTCCAGAACTGGCGCGAGGAATCCAGCAGCGCCTTGGACGGGATGCAGCCCACGCGCAGGCAGGTGCCGCCCAGGGCCGGCTTGCCGTCCTTGCCCAGCGCTGCGTCGATGCAGGCGGTCTTCAGGCCCAGCTGTGCCGCGCGGATGGCAGCGTGGTAACCGGCCGGGCCGGCACCGATGACGACGACGTCGAATTGTTCAGCCATTGAATTATTCCTTGATGCATTACCAGAACCCCTCCGCGCGGGCGCGGAGGGGCGGGAGGTGTCTTACAGGCCGAACAGCATGCGGCCCGGGTTTTCCAGCTGGTTCTTGATGTCCACCAGGAACTGCACCGAGTCCTTGCCATCGATGATGCGGTGGTCGTAGGACAGCGCCAGGTACATCATCGGCGCGATCACGACCTGGCCGTTCTGGGCGATCGGACGCTCCTTGATGGCGTGCATGCCCAGGATGGCGCTCTGCGGCGGGTTGATGATCGGGGTCGACAGCAGCGAGCCGAAGGTGCCGCCGTTGGTCACGGTGAAGGTGCCGCCCTGCAGTTCTTCCAGGCTCAGCTTGCCGTCACGCGCCTTCTTGGCGTAGTCGGCGATGGTCTTCTCGATGTCGGCGAACGACATGCGCTCGACGTTGCGCAGGACCGGGGTGACCAGGCCCTTCTCGGTCGAGACGGCGATCGAGATGTCCGAGTAGCCGTGGTAGATGATGTCGTCGCCGTCGATCGAGGCATTGACCAGCGGGAAGCGCTGCAGCGCGTTGGCAGCGGCCTTCACGAAGAAGCTCATGAAGCCCAGCTTGATGCCGTGGGCCTTGACGAACTCGTCCTGCAGTTCCTTGCGCGCCGCCGACACCTTGGACAGGTCGACTTCGTTGAAGGTGGTCAGCATGGCGGTCGAGTTCTTCGACTCCATCAGGCGCTCGGCGATGCGCTTGCGGATGCGGGTCATCGGCACGCGCTCTTCCGGACGTGCGCCACCGGCCTTGCCGGCGCCGCCGTTGCGGGCGAAGTTGACGATGTCTTCCTTGGTCACGGCGCCGCGGCGGCCGGTGCCGTCGACGTCGGCCGGGTTCACGCCTTCAGTGATGGCGGTGAAGCGGGCGCCCGGCGGCAGCGCGTCGGCGGCCGACTTGGCAGCCGGGGCCGGAGCGGCAGCAGCGGCCGGAGCCGCAGCGGCCGGCGCGGCCTCAGCCTTCTTCTCTTCAGCGGCCGGAGCCGGGGCAGCGGCCACGGCGCCTTCTTCGATGATCGCCACGACCTGGCTGGAGGTCACGGTCGAGCCTTCGGCGAACTTGATTTCCTTGAGCACGCCGTCGACCGGCGACGGCACTTCCAGGACGACCTTGTCGGTTTCCAGGTCAAGCAGGTTTTCGTCGCGCTTGACGGCGTCGCCCACCTTCTTGTGCCAGGTGGCGATGGTGCCGTCGGCGACGGATTCGGGCAGTACCGGGGCTTTGACTTCGGTGGCCATTGCGGGAGCTTCCTGGTTTGTCTTCTAAATAGGGGGAGGATTATTCAGCGAACGTGTCGTTGAACGGGTTGACCAGTGCATCGGCGACCAGCTGCTGCTGTTCGCGGACATGGTCAGCCATGTGACCGGCAGCCGGCGAAGCCGAACGTGCGCGACCGGCGTAGTGCAGGTTCTGGCCATCGGCCAGGCAGAACTGCAGGTGATGGCGGATCTGGTACCACGCACCCTGGTTCTGCGGTTCTTCCTGCGTCCACACCACGTCGGTGGCCTTGCCGTACTTCTTCAGTTCGGCGGCCAGCAGCGCACGCGGGAACGGATACAGCTGCTCCACGCGGATGATCGCCACGTCGTCCTGGCCACGCTTGGTCTGGTCTTCCAGCAGGTCGTAGTAGACCTTGCCCGAGCACAGCACCACGCGCTTGACCTTCTTGGCATCAGCGTTGGCGTCGCCGATCAGGTGCTGGAACTCGCCGTTGGCCAGTTCGTCCAGGGTCGACACGGCCAGCTTGTGGCGCAGCAGCGACTTCGGCGACATCACCACCAGCGGCTTGCGGGTGGTCAGGTGCAGCTGGCGGCGCAGCATATGGAAGGCCTGTGCCGGGGTCGACGGCACCACCACCAGCATGTTTTCCAGCGCGCACAGCTGCAGGAAGCGCTCCAGGCGCGCCGAGCTGTGTTCCGGGCCTTGCCCTTCGTAGCCATGCGGCAGCAGCAGGGTCAGGCCGGAAATACGGCCCCACTTGGCTTCACCGGCGGCGATGAACTGGTCGATCACCACCTGGGCACCGTTGGCGAAGTCGCCGAACTGGCCTTCCCAGATGCACAGCGTGTTCGGATCGGTGGTGGAGAAGCCGTACTCGTAGGCCATCACCGCTTCTTCGCTCAGCAGCGAATCGATGACGGTGGCCTTTTCCGGCGAATCCACCAGCTGCCGCAGCGGCATGTAGTAGTTGTCGGTCTTCTGGTCGTGCAGGATCGCGTGGCGGTGCGTGAACGTACCGCGGCCGACGTCCTGGCCGACCAGGCGCAGTGCATGGCCTTCGTCGAGCAGGGTGGCGTAGGCCAGGTTCTCGGCAAAGCCCCAGTCGCCCGGGATCTCGCCGGCGGCCATCTTGCGGCGGTCGTCGTAGACCTTGGCCACGCGCGAGTGGAGCTGCACTTCGTCCGGGATGGTGTTGATCAGCTTGGCCAGCTCGACCAGCTTGTTCTTCTCGACCTTGGTCGAGACCGGATCGGACAGCTTGCCTTCCAGCAGCTTCGGCCAATCGACGAACAGCGGGCTGCTCGGCGGGGTCTTCTCGACCTTGGCCAGTTCGGTGGTCACTTCACCGGCGTCCAGCTTCTCGCGGTACGCATCGACCATCGCCTTGCCGGCGCCGGCGGCGATCACGCCCGCCTTTTCCAGCTGCTCGGCGTACATCTCGCGGGTGGTGGCGTGCTTGCGGATCACCTGGTACATCAGCGGCTGGGTGATCGCCGGCTCGTCGGCCTCGTTGTGGCCCCAGCGGCGGTAGCACATCAGGTCGATGACCACGTCCTTGGCGAACGTCTGGCGGAACTCGAAGGCCAGCTGTGCGGCGAACACCACCGCTTCCGGATCATCGCCGTTCACGTGCAGCACCGGGGCGGCGATCATCTTCGCCACGTCGGTGGCGTAGCGCGTGGAGCGCGTATCCAGCGGGTTGGAGGTGGTGAAACCGACCTGGTTGTTGACCACGATGTGCACGGTGCCGCCGACGGCGAAGCCGCGCGCCTGCGACATCTGGAACAGCTCCATGACCACGCCCTGGCCGGAGAAGGCCGCGTCGCCGTGGATCAGGATCGGCATGACCTGCTTGCGCGCGGTGTCCTTGCGGCGCTCCTGGCGCGAACGCACGGAACCGGCCACGACCGGGTCGGCGATTTCCAGGTGCGACGGGTTGAACGCCAGCGCCAGGTGCACCGGGCCGCCGTCGGTGGCGACGTCGGCCGAGAAGCCCATGTGGTACTTCACATCGCCGGCCGAAGCGTGCTCGTCGTGCTCGAACTTGCCTTCGAATTCGTCGAACAGCTTGCGCGGGTTCTTGCCCAGGGTGTTGACCAGCACGTTCAGGCGGCCGCGGTGGGCCATGCCGATCACCACGTCCTTGACGCCATCCTTGCCGGCGCTGCGGATGATGGTGTCCATCATCGGGATCAGCGAGTCGCCGCCTTCCAGCGAGAAGCGCTTCTGGCCGACGTACTTGGTGTGCAGGTAGCGTTCCAGGCCCTCGGCCGCGGTCAGGCGCTCCAGGGTGCGGCGCTGGGTGTCAGCGTCCAGCTGGTAGTTGCCGCCGGCCGCTTCCAGCTTCTTGTAGATCCACTGGCGCTGCTCGACCTCGGAGATGTGCATGAACTCCGCACCGATCGAGCCGGTGTAGGTCGCCTTCAGGCGCGCCAGCAGGTCGCGCAGCTTCATGCGCGGCTGGCCACCGACGCCGCCGGTGCTGAATTCGCTGTTGAGGTCGCCATCGGACAGGCTGTGGAACGGCAGGCCCAGGTCCGGGGTGTTGACCGGCGTGGTCAGGCCCAGTGGGTCCAGGCGGGCGTCCAGATGGCCGCGCGAGCGGTAGGCGGTGATCAGACGACCGACATTGCGCTCACGCTCGTCGCCCGCACCGTTGCCGGTGCCGGCCTTCAGCGCATCCTTGGCCGCGTCCGCAATGTGGGAGATGACGGCCGAGTGCGGAATGTCACCTGCTTCGCGGCCCTTGAAGCCGTCGAAGTAGGTTTTCCATTTGGGATCGACACTATCCGGGGAGACCAGGTACTGCTCGTACAGGTCCTCGACATAGGAGGCGTTGCCGCCGGCGAGTTGCGAAGATTGCGCAAACTGCTTCAGTTGATTGTCCACGATGGAGGGTGTTGATTCGCTTTGTGGGGTATGGCTTCAGAAGGACCCGGCAGGAAGATGAATAGCCCTGCGCGGGCGCGTTCAAACAGCCAAATTGTACCCCCAACCGGACACGAAGGGGCGCCGCCCGAGGCATCGCAGGTCCACCGGTGCCGCTTCCAGACAGGTTGGGTCAGCCCGCTCCGCTCAGAGGCCGAGCGCGCGAAGTTCGCTGCAATCGCGCGAACGGTCCCAGACACGCTGCAATTGCTGCTCGAACGGCTGCGAACGTGCCGGTAGCGCGATGCCGGCCTCGCCGTCGAGGCGGTGGCCGATCAGACGAAAGTAGAAGTCACCGGCATCGTTGAGCATGCACGCCGAGGCCAGCGCACGGTCGATCGGGTCGGAGACCTCGCGGATCTGGATCACGCTGGGCAGGCGCTGGGCCAGCGCCAGCAGGGGCGCTCCGGCCGAGGCGATCGCCGCCGCATCGTGCACGATCACCCGCAGCTGCTTGTCGTGGCGGGCGGTGACGAAACGGCGCAGGGCGGCCTGCACGGACGGTGTGTCGAGCAGGCCCGGGTCCAGCTGGCGGCTGTGCAGCCACAGCTGGCGACGGGCGCGATGGACGATGGCGGTGGTGATGTCCACCGCTTCGGCGCGGCTGTCGATGGCGCTGGCCGCGCCCAGCCGGCGGCGCATCTGCTGGTGGCCGATGCCGGCTTCTTCAAACACATCGCCCTCGGGCAGGAAGCCCTGGCGGGCATAGAACGCCCGGGCCGGCAGCTGGGCGTGCAGATGCAGTTCGGCCAGGCCGAGCCGGCGCCCGGCCTCGACCAGGGCCAGCAGCAGGGCCTCACCCACCCCATGGCTGCGATGGCTGGCCAGCACCGCCATGCGACCGATACGGCCGTCCGGTGCCAGCCGGCCGGTGCCGACCGGCTGGTCGTCAGCGTCCAGCGCCAGCACATGGGCGCTGACCGGGTCCAGCGCATCGCGTTCCAGCTCGGCGGCAATGCCCTGTTCCTGCACGAACACGCGCTGGCGCACGTCGTGGATCGCAACGTGGGCGTCGGCGTGGCTGACCAGCTGGACCCGGATCATCGCGATGGGCTCAGGCGCGGTCGGTCTCGCTGTCGTCTTCCTCGTCGTCCTCGAAGTTGACGATGACTTCGATGCCGTCGTCGTGCACGGTCACGGTATGGACATCGTCGGACACCGCGTCGTCGTCGATCGCGTCCACGCGATCACGGCCTTCGACCACCTCGCCCAGCACCACGCTGTCCTCGCCGTCGTCCTCGTCTTCGGTGTCATACAGCTCGTTGGGGTCGATCAGCTGGAACACGCCGCCGACCAGCAGCCGCTGGACCACGGCACGGCCCTTGTCGGACAGGCTGCGATAGGCGGCGGCGTCGAGCTGCTCGGCACCGGCCAGGCGCTGAGCATCCTTCACCGGCAGCGCGAAGTCCTGGCCGCTGACGTACAGGCTGGCACCGCGCTTGGCTCGGCGCCAGGCCAGGCGCGCCCACGGGTGGCGCTGCAGCAGCAGGCCAGACGCCAGGGCCTGGACCACTTCTTCCGCTGCCGGTGCGGCCTGGTGGGCCATCACTTCGCCGGCGGCGCGGTAGGTGGTGATGAAGCGGCCGAACCAGTCGCCCAGCTTGTCCGGGTCGTTCATGCGGATGGCATTGAGGGCGGTGATCACCCGGGCCATCGCCACCGTGTCGATCTCGTTCGGGTCGGCCGGCACCTTCAGGTCGGCGTCCTGGTAGCGGATGTTCTCGTCGGCATCGGCGATCAGGGTATCCAGGTAGTCGCTGATCAGCTCGGCCGAGGACGGCGCGCGCATGCCGAACGAGAAGGTCAGGCAGGGGTCTTCAGCCACGCCGTGGTGCGGCACGTTCGGTGGCAGGTACAGCATGTCGCCCGGCGCCAGCACCCAGTCGTGGGTCGGCTTGAACACCTTCAGCAGCTTCAGTTCCACGTCCGGGCGGAAGCCCAGCGGTGGCTGCTTGCCCTTGATCGATTCGCTGGCGTCGATCTGCCAGCGGCGATGGCCATGGGCCTGCAGCAGGAACACGTCGTACTGGTCGACGTGCGCGCCAACCGAACCACCGGTGGCGGCGAAGCTGATCATCACGTCATCCATGCGCCAGCGCGGCAGGAAGCTGAAATGCTCGATCAGGGCACGCACGTCCTTGTCCCACTTGTCCACGTCCTGCACCAGCAGGGTCCAGTCGTGGTCGGGCAGGGCGGGGAAGACGTCTTCCTGGAACGGGCCGGTGCGCACGCGCCAGCCATCCTGCGCCTTGTCATGTTCGATCAGGCGCGCCAGCACGCCTTCCTCGCAGGCCAGGCCCGCCAGGTCTTCCGGTTGTACCGGGGTCTGGAAATCCGGGAAGGCATTGCGGATCAGCAGCGGGCGCTTCTGCCAGAAATCGCGCAGGAAGACGGCCGGGGCCATGCCCAGCGGCTGGCCGGGGCGTGCGGTGACTTCGATCAGGGGGGCGGAGGACTTGCGGGCGGCCATGGGGAATCCTTGCAGCGGAAAGCGGGAGGGCGGCACGGCGGGCCGCCTGAGGGCTCCATTGTCCGCCGTTCGCGGGGATTGCGCACGTGCGCGGGTTTGTCGCGGGGGTTCCGGCCAACGGCGGAGCCCCTCGTGGCGGGGTGGGGGGCGCAG